>DASRQK010000162.1:0-7711 GCA_035645875.1 Sphingobacteriaceae bacterium
ATCGTGAACGAATCCGTACGTTTTGCAGAAGACTCCCCTTATCCGGATGAGTCTGAGCTGTTCAAGGATGTGTACGCACAAGAAGATTATCCATTCGTCATGGAGTAATACTCCACATGAATGAGACTAATCGGATGAGTAATTTGAAATAAGAAATCTAACATAATAGTACGACAGCAATGGCGGAAGTAGTAAGAATGCCCAAAATGAGTGACACCATGACGAAAGAGGTGATCGCTAAATGGCACAAACAAGTGGGAGACAAGGTTGATTCGGGTGATCTGATCGCAGAAGTGGAGACGGATAAGGCAACGATGGATTTCGAGTCCTATCAAGAAGGCACTTTGCTTTATATAGGCCCGAAAGAAGGAGAAGCTGTGCCCGTCAATGCCATTATTGCAGTCCTGGGTGAAGAGGGTGAAGACTATCAGGCTTTGTTGAAGGACGATGAGGAAAAAGGTGAGTCCGCGACTTCGGACGCGGCGGATGAGGCTCCTCAGGAAGAAAAGAAATCAGCATCTCCAGCTGCTTCCGGCGCGAGCGCCGAAGAGGTGGCGGAGTCTTTGGGTGCGACTTTAATCACCATGCCTTTGTTAAGTGACACGATGACGGAAGGGGTGATCGCACAATGGAACTTTAAAGTCGGTGATTCCATCAAGAGTGACGATGCAATCGCTGATGTGGAGACGGACAAGGCGACCATGGAGGTCACGGCGTATGCAGACGGCACCTTATTACATATTGGATTAAAAGAAGGAGAAGCTGCTGCGGTGAATGCCATCATCGCCATCGTGGGTAAGGAAGGTACGGATGTGTCGCCTATATTAGAGGCTTATGCGAATCAAGAAAAGCGTGGCGCAAAGTCCAATACCGAAGAAAAAGAGTCCAAATCGGCCGAGTCTTCCTCCACTACAGAAGGAGAGAAGGCTCCGGAGAGCGCTTCCACAACGGAAGGAGATGATCGCGTGAAGGCCTCGCCGCTTGCTAGAAAAATAGCGAAGGAAAAAGGATATAATTTGGCCGATATCAAGGGTACTGGTGACGGTGGCCGCATTATCAAACGTGACGTGGAAGAATATACTCCGGCAGCCCGTTCGACCGCTTCGGCCGCTTCGGCGGCTGCGGATCAGTCGGCAGCTGCGGGTACGGCTGGAACAACCATCAGCATCCCGAGCTTTGTGGGTGAAGAAAGCTTCACGGAGAAGCCGGTGACACAGATGCGCAAAACCATTGCAAAGCGCTTGTCTGAAAGCTTGTTTACAGCGCCACATTTCTATTTAACCATTAAGGTGGATATGGATAGTGCTATGCAAGCCAGAGCCCGGATCAATGAAGTGGCACCGGTAAAGGTGTCCTACAATGACCTGGTGATCAAAGCCGCAGCGGTCGCGCTAAAAAAACATCCTGCCGTGAATTCTTCCTGGTTGGGCGATAAAATCCGTTACAATGAGCATGTCAATATTGGCGTAGCGGTAGCCGTGGATGAAGGATTATTAGTCCCTGTGGTGCGTTTTGCGGATGGAAAATCCCTGTCGCACATTTCTGCTGAGGTGAAAGATTACGCACAAAAAGCTAAAGATAAAAAACTTCAACCAGCCGATTGGGAAGGATCTACCTTTACTGTATCGAATCTGGGCATGTTCGGCATCGATCAATTTACAGCGATTATCAATGAACCCAATGCGTGCATCTTGGCTGTGGGTGGGATCCAACAAGTTCCTGTCGTAAAAGATGGGGCTGTAGTTCCGGGTAATATCATGAAGATCACCTTGAGTTGTGACCACCGGGTAGTGGATGGAGCGACAGGTGCAGCATTCCTCCAGACTTTGAAATCCCTACTGGAAGAGCCGGTACGGATTCTGGCCTAAAAAGTTAGGCTCAGTATTTATTTTAATAGATTCAACATGATAGGCATTCAAAAAGGGCGATTAATCGCCCTTCTATTTTTCGTATCTACACTGCTATTCACCAGTTGTGGGGGCATTTCACCCAGACACTTAAGAAACCTGGAAGGACCGGGCGTGGAGTTCCAAAACAAAAAGGTCTATGAATTTAAGGATGCGGGGATCTATTTTTCCAATAAATTCGATGGCGCACGCTTAAACGAGGTTTCCAGTCTGAACGACAGCACCTTCGTGATCCGGATTACACCGGAAAATAAGCCCATTAATCCCAGCCCCTGGTACGCCTTTCAAATTTGGACTACCCATGCGACGGCACGTCCGGTCCATCTGGTACTGGACTATGGCGATAGCAAACATCGGTATTGGCCCAAATGGAGAGCCTCAGACTATGGGAAGTGGAAGGAAGTGGAAGCGCTTGATTTGAACGAAGCACAAACCCAAGCTCGTTTTGTCGTACCGGTTAGCACAGATCGTACGTGGGTAAGCGGTCACCCGCTCTTTAATCGGGATAGCATTTTGAATTGGTTGGATGGATTGAACCAAAAGCCGTTTGTGCACTTGGAAAGGATCGGCAAAAGTACACTGGGCGCGCATATGCTCGGCTTTCACACGGAGGAGTCACCATCTAAAAAAGCCATTGTGATTTTGGGCGGGCAGCATCCGCCGGAAGTGACGGGTTTTCAGGCTCAAATGGCTTTCGTGAATTTTCTATTGAGTGACGATCCTTTGGCCCAAAGCTTTAGAAATGAATATCAGATCGTAGCCGTTCCATGGATCAATCCCGATGGCAATAATCAAGGCCATTGGAGGCACAATGTAGCTGGAGTAGATTTGAATCGGGATTGGGCCAACTTTAAACAAAAAGAGACCACGAATGCACGAGATTACATTCAATCCTTTGTAGAAAAGAATGGCGTAACGTATGATTTTGGCATTGATTTCCATTCGACTTGGTTTGATGTGCTTTATACGAACAAACCTCAGCCGGAATACACAACACATAGGCCCGGGTTAATGGACGCTTGGATCCTGGAATGGAACAAAAACCTGGGCGAATTAGCCGTTCGGGAACAGGCTTCGGTGCCGAATCTGAATCTGACAAAGGGCTGGCTCTTGGCACAATACCAGACCGAAGCGGTGACCTATGAAGTAGCAGACACGACACCTATTCATGAAATTCATCATAAAGCACAGGAGGCCGCGAAAGCATTGATCCGTGTGTTATTAGAAAATTAAACCGGTGCCACGCATCGCATTAGCAACCCTTAAAAACAAATCACATGAAACAGGTTCTTAAAAATTTAAGCTTAGTGACCCTCATACTGTTTGCATTGTCTACAGTGCAGGCACAAGTGGCTGATATTCCTTCTTCCGTATCGAAAGAGAATAAGGAATTGTTGAAAATTCAAAAACGCATTGTCAAAAATAAAGATCGCCTGTTTAAAGCAGTAGATAAGCGTGCTAAAACAGTCAATAAACGCGATAAATTAATGATTGAGGCGCGGGAGGCTTCTGCCGAAAATCAGAAATACGCGGGCCGGTTTTCAGATAATTTCCAAGACAAAAAGATCGCCAGGCAAGCAAAAAAAAGTGCCAAAAAAGCGACTTCCAAGGCGAAAGCCTTAGCGAAGGCAGAAAAGGAGATTGTCAAAACAGACAAACGCATTGCGAATTTTCAAAAAACGATTGAAAAAGATGAAAAAAAGATGGCCGAATTACGTGCTGTTATCGCTGCCGCTAGATACTGATGAAAATAATTAGTTCGTGATTTAGGAGATTTTCTCCCAGGAGATCCCGGGATTGCGCTGCTGCAAATAGGTTTTTAAAAGCCCGTTTTCAGGCCGTTCAAGTCCGGGATCTTTTTTGAATAATGCGATCACCGAATCGCGGACTTCTACCAGCAAAGCCTGGTCCTTGGCTAGGTCAGCGAGCTTCAGATCCAATACACCGCTTTGTTGGGTTCCCGCCAGATCTCCAGGTCCTCGAAGTTGCAAATCCACCTCCGCAATCTCAAAACCATCATGCGTACGCACCATGGTCTCCAAACGAAGCCGACTGTCGGCGCTCAGTTTATGTCCACTCATTAAAATACAATACGATTGATCCGCACCACGCCCTACTCGACCCCGGAGTTGATGCAATTGGGACAATCCAAAACGCTCGGCATTCTCGATCACCATCACCGAAGCATTGGGTACGTCCACGCCTACTTCTATGACGGTCGTGGCCACCATAATCTGGGTTTCCCCTTTTACAAAGCGCTGCATTTCGAATTCCTTGTCCTGAACCGGCATTTTTCCATGCACTACGCTGATCTGATAGCGGGGAAGCGGAAACTCTCGTCTCAGGGCCTCTAAACCCGCATCCAGATAGAGGAGGTCCATTTTCTCACGCTCATTAATCAAGGGATAGACGACATACACCTGCCTGCCCTTCTCGATTTCATTCCGCATCATTCCGAACATGCGTAAGCGGCTACGCTCATAGAGGTGAAGCGTCTGAATCGGCTTCCTTCCTGCGGGCAATTCGTCAATCACCGAGATGTCTAAATCTCCATACAAAGTCATCGCCAGGGTCCTCGGAATGGGCGTGGCCGTCATCACCAGCATATGCGGAGGAATAAAATTCTTTCTCCAAAGCTTTGCGCGTTGTTCCACTCCGAAACGGTGCTGCTCATCGATCACCACCAGGCCCAGATTCTGGAATTTGACCTTATCCTCGATCAGTGCATGCGTGCCGATCAGGATCTGCAGGGTGCCGTCCTCCAGTTGTTCGTGGATCAATCTTCTTTCTTTCTGTGGCGTCGATCCCGTCAGGAGGTGTACCGAGGCTAAGCCCGCTCCTAATAACCGCGTAATCCCCTGATAGTGCTGCTGCGCCAATATTTCCGTAGGCGCCATCAAACAGGCTTGAAACCCATTGTCTACTGCCAATAGCATGCTCAGCAAGGCTACTACAGTCTTGCCGCTTCCCACATCCCCCTGCACTAAACGATTCATTTGTGCACCGGTTACCGTATCCCTTCGAATCTCCCGAACTACGCGCTTCTGGGCATTGGTCAAATCAAAGGGTAGCCGCTCGGAATAAAACGCATGAAAACGTTTCCCGACTTCCTCAAATCGATGTCCTTGAAAGCGTTGATTTCGAAGTAGTTTGTTTTTTAGCAGCTTCAGTTGTATGAAGAACAGTTCATCAAATTTTAACCTTCTGATGGATTGGGCCAATTCTTCTTTCGTTTGTGGAAAATGTATGGCACGCAGCGCTTGGGGATAGGAAAATAAGCGATGCTGTTGAATCAAATAATCAGGCAAGCTTTCGGGGTATTGATGACCAATCTGTTGGAGCGCCGCGGCCGTGAGCTTTTGTAGACCACGTGTATCCAAGCCGATTTTTTTTAGCTTTTCCGTGGAGGAATATACCGGTTGCAAGCTCAGGTTACCCTTGGCGATAGTCGATGGATTATAAATTTCCAATTCAGGATGAGAGAAGGAAAGCTGTCCGTTGAACAAAGCCGGTTTACCATACAGAACATACGCGGTGCCTACCTGCAGGCTCTTTTTTAACCAAGTGACACTCTGGAACCAAACCAGTTCCACTTCTCCGCTATCGTCCCGGAATCGACCGACTAATCGTCGCGACCGCCTTTCTCCCACTTCTTCGAGTTGAACCAATCGACCGATCACCTGAGCGGCTTCCATGGTGGGATACAACTGGGCAATGCGGTGCAACGCGGTGCGGTCTATGTACCGAAAAGGGTAGTGTAGTAATAGGTCTCCAAAGGTATGGATCTCCAGCTCTTTGCGAAGCAAGTCTGCACGAGCCGGCCCTACCCCTTTAAGGTACTCGATCGGAGTAATGGAACTAAGTTCTGCCACATGGCTAATTTACTGCTTTTTTAGTAAAAGGAAGCAGTGTTGTCACGTTAAGCTTTCCAAGCGATCACAGAAATCTCTACCCGAACGTTTTTTGGGAGTCCTGCTACAGCAACTGTTTCGCGGGCCGGCGGCTGATCTCCCACGAATTGTCCATAAACCTCATTTACCGCAGCGAAATCATCCATTGATCGCAGGTAAATGGTCGCTTTTACCACATCTTCAAAACCATATTCCGCCGCTTTTAATATGGCTTCTAAGTTTTTGAGGGATTGGCGGGCTTCTTCGGCCACGGTACCCTGGACCAATTCGCCGGTCTTGGGATCGGCGGGGATTTGCCCCGAAACATACAAGGTGTTGCCGGCTTTCACAGCTTGGCTATAAGGTCCGATCGGAGCTGCAGATTCGGTGCTGGTAATAATTTCCTTTGACATAATTCTTAGCGTTCTATTTCATCAAATATAAGCACGGCCTACTGTAAAAAGAAATGCTGAATAATCTTATACAGTATAGCGAGAAGAAAAATGCTGATCGCCAACACATTGATAATGTGCATGACCTTTAAATTAAAGGATTTAGGACGCGATGGATCTTTCTTCCGGAAAAAATACATGCACAAATATACTCAGAAATCTTTGGAGTAAAGAATATCTCCCGCTAAGGCTCTGCCTTTGTAACTACCTGTGTAACTGCCTGAGTAGCTGCTGTATTTCTAAGGTCTTTTCCTGCTGACCAATACGAGCACCAAACCCGCTGTGAGTATAATTCCGCCCACATACGGAGGCCAATTCACAGATTCCTGTTTATCGGCTGACACTTCTAAAGGGCCAATATCGATTACCTTCTCTTTTTTGGTGTAGGTAAAACCCGTCCAGATGAGCATGGCCGCACCGACGACGAGCATAATGATTCCAATGGTCTTTCCCATAATTTTTAGCGTTTTGATTCCATATGTAAGGTATAACAAGCATTTCTTGATTTTGTTTAGCTGATCAGATAATTTTTGTTTCTTTGCAGGGGCATGTTGCGAAAAAATCATATCCAAATTCTCCGCTTAGCTTTTCCCATTATTTTGGCCAATGCCGCGGTGCCTCTGTTAGGGCTGGCGGATACTGCGGCCATTGGGCAGACGGGAGCTGCTGCCGACTTGGGCGCGATCGCCTTAGCCGCATTAATATTTAGTTTTGTGTATTGGGGCTTCGGATTCCTGCGGATGGGAACGACCGGCTTCGTATCTCAAGCGATCGGCGCCCGTGACACCGACGAATTTCATGCATTGCTCTTTAGGGCCGTGCTATTGGGCGGAACGATCGGTTTGGGATTGATCCTGCTTCAACCGCTGATCGGTGAAGGCGCGATTTATTTGCTGAAAGGCAGCGATGATATCAAAGAATTGGTCCGGCAGTATTTCTATATCCGAATTTGGGGAGCACCTGCCACACTGATTACCTTTGCTTTATTGGGGACATTTATAGGAGCAGGCTGGACCCGAGAATTAT
Source organism: Sphingobacteriaceae bacterium (assembly GCA_035645875.1). Lineage (GTDB taxonomy): Bacteria > Bacteroidota > Bacteroidia > Sphingobacteriales > Sphingobacteriaceae > DASRQK01. The sequence continues at coordinate 7,276 of DASRQK010000162.1, forward strand.
TGATCGTACAGCTTTTTTTAAATGGCTTTAACATCCTCCTCAATTTACTTTTTGTAGTAGGTTTTGACCTTGGAGTCCGAGGCATCGCCCTGGGAACCCTGATCGCGGAATGGACTACTCTGCTGTTTGCTGGATACATTTTGGCTCGGAAGATTCACATGGGCCCCCTCGCTATACGGTTTCGACAACTCAGGGATCAGATTTTTGATCGGGAGAAAATGGTGGCTTTGCTCAAGGTGAATCGAGACATTATGATCCGCACGCTGGCACTGCTGAGTGGCTTTGCTTGGTTTGCTAATCAAGGGGCTGAGTTTGGGGATGCGATCTTAGCGGCGAATCATGTGCTCCTACAGTTTGTCTCTCTCTCGGCGTTTTTCCTGGATGGCTATGCGCACGTGGTGGAGATGTTGGCGGGAAAAGCCTATGGCGCTCGAGA
>DASRQK010000163.1:0-3346 GCA_035645875.1 Sphingobacteriaceae bacterium
ACACAGCAGCGCACACCATAAAACGAAAAGCTGTCTCATACCGTTAGGGTTTAAAGTGATAATCATATCGGTAGCGCACGTATTGCTGGAAATCCAGCATGAGTTTCAGGCGTCCCAGGCCGTCATAGTGGTAATATTCGGCAAGCCCGCGAGCCCCCGTCATGCCGCTGATGCCGACCAGGGGTCGGTAATGGAAGGCGGACACGCGCGAGGCGGTCAGCTGAGTGCGCACGGTCTCCAGGGTCGACTGGATAAACCCGTCGGTCACCGTGGGCGATAGCAGCCCGTTCAGTGCCGCTGTAGCTGCCGTACCTCCACCAAGGGCGCTCTGGACCTGAGCAAAGGTGGCATGCTCGATACGGGCCACCGGATATTGCCCGCCATACCCCCACAGGTATACCGTGGGTGCCCGCTGCTGCTGCTGCACCTGCTGGGGGTTGCCGTAGGCATTGTAATGATCGTACTGCGTTTGTTCCAAAAGCTGGCTCCCCTTCCGGCGTTCTGCACGCTGCAGGTAGACCGAATTCGCAGCAGCACCAAACTGCTTAAAATATAACGTGTTTGTTTCTATTGGCTCGGTGGTGCCCCCTTTGATGACCGACCTTTCAGTGCGCAGCACCCGCTTGTATTCGTTATTGTTCAATTGCCATACCCGGGCCGTTTCGTTCTCACCCAGTGGGTAGCTCATGGTATTGGGATAGGCATGGACCGTTCGCAGGATGGAGCCGTCGCTCTGGGACTGCTCGGACTGTATCTATAATTAGTTACTCCTCAAAGGTAATAAAATTGTTGCGGAAATAAAAGGGAAATTGCCACTTATTAGAAGTGGTGACTTGGTCAGATTGTTTTTTGAGCGACCTAATCTGTAAATTCCTTACCTTTGCCGCATGTATAAAATCGTCAAACCCTTGTTTTTTTTGATGGATCCAGAGCAGGCTCATAATCGAGTGACCGGTGGATTGCGAACCTTCCAGAAGGTATGGGGGGGCAAGCGCTTGTTACGGGGCATGTATACCGTGGAGAACCCATCCTTGGAGCGGGAAGTTTTTGGTCTGAAATTTAAAAATCCGGTGGGTTTGGCGGCCGGTTTTGATAAAAATGCCCGTTACGTGAGCGAACTGGCCACTTTGGGTTTTGGATTTATAGAGATCGGAACCGTGACGCCTCGTCCCCAGCCCGGAAATGAAAAGCCCCGGATGTTTCGCCTCACGGCGGATGTGGCCTTGATCAACCGCATGGGTTTTAATAATCAAGGCGTAGATGTGGCCGCCTCGAGGCTCCGAGAATTGCGCCAGGATATCCAAGAAGGGAAAGCGAATAAAGCGCTAAAAGGCGTGTTGATCGGGGGTAATATTGGAAAAAATAAGACCACGCCGAATGATCAGGCGGTAGAAGATTACATCACCTGCTTTGATGCGTTATTTGAGGTCGTGGATTATTTTGTGGTGAATGTGAGCTCTCCAAATACACCGGGACTGCGTGAATTACAGGAGAAAGAACCTTTGCTCCATATTCTAAACACGCTTCAAAACAGAAATCATCAGAACGGAGTGAGGCGACCGATTCTACTCAAGATCGCCCCAGATCTCACCAACAGTCAGCTTGATGACATCATCGAGATCGTACAGGAATCGGGCATCGCAGGAGTGATCGCCACCAATACGACAATTAGCCGCGCGGGATTGAAAACGGAAGAACCATTAAGATCCGAATCCGGCGGATTAAGTGGAAAGCCACTCACAGCGCGTTCTACGGAGGTGATCCGGTATTTGGTGCAGAAGTCCAATCAGGCTTTCCCGGTTATCGGGGTAGGGGGCATACATTCCGCGCGAGATGCTCAGGAAAAGCTGGATGCCGGGGCAGCATTGGTCCAATTGTATACGGGATTTGTGTACGAGGGACCGGGACTGATCAGTCGGATTTGCCGAGCCATAAAGTAGCTGCAGGTGAGGAAGGATGCAGATGAGGAAGGATTAAGACTTAAATAATCCAAAAAGTTCCGCATCGACCCGTTCCAATACATAACTCAAGTCTTCGGGCTTATTGGCAAAGTCTAATTTGTCTTTATCCAAAATGAGTAGTTTGCCCTCATGGTAGGAAGAAATCCACTTCTCGTATTTTTCGTTGAGTTTAGAAAGGTAATCGAGGCGAATACCGGATTCGTATTCTCGGCCACGTAACTGGATGTTATCCACCAAGGTAGGGACGGAGGCTCTCAGATATATCAGCAGGTCCGGGGGATTGATATAAGAGACAATACTTTCAAAAATATTGCTGTAGTTTTTAAAATCTCGCTCGCTCATCAGCCCCATATCGTAGAGGTTTTCGGCGAAAATATACGCGTCCTCATAGATGGTCCGGTCCTGAATGATGTTTACATTTCTTTTTTGAAGTTCGACAATATGTCGGAAACGACTGTTCAAGAAAAAGATCTGTAGGTTAAAGGACCAGCGCTTCATATCGCTGTAAAAATCTTCCAAATACGGATTATCTTCCACGGCCTCGTATTGGGGCTCCCAATTCAGGTGCTTGGCTAACAATTCCGTCAAGGTGGTTTTCCCGGCTCCAATATTTCCTACAATGGCGATATGCATAGTTGTGTCTTTATTTTTAAAATTTTCGCAGGCCGATGATTTCCCGCACTTCTTTTAAGGTCTTCCTTGCGGATTCTCCCGCTTTTTCAGCGCCTAATTTGATCGTTTTACGAATGTAGTCTTCATCCGCCGAAATCTCTGCTATGCGGGAGCGTACCGGCTCGGTCGCGATCACCATATCCTCGGCCAATTGTTTTTTCAAATCCCCATAACGGATCTCACAACGATTGTAGAGATCATCAAAATGTTCCACCGTATCGGGAGCAGAAACCACGTTCATTAAATCAAATAGATTTTGAATGGCTTCGGGCTTTTCTTGATTCGGCTCCGTGGGACCGCTATCAGATACCGCGCGCATCACTTTTTTTCGAATCACCTCGGGGCTATCCGACAGGTACACACAGCTGGCATCCCCATTGGATTTCCCCATTTTACCCTGACCGTCCAAGCCTGGAATTTTCACCAATTTATCCGAATAGGTAAAAGCGAAAGCTTCTTTAAAATAATCCACCTCATACAAACGGTTAAAGCGATTTCCGAATGTACGCGTCATTTCGAGGTGTTGTTCCTGATCCTTACCTACAGGCACTTTGGTGGCGTGGTGAATCAGTATATCGCAGGCCATCAAAACCGGATAGGTGAGCAGCCCTGCATTGACGTTATCGGGATTGGCCCTCACCTTATCTTTAAATGAAGCAGCTCGCTCCAATTCGCCCATATACGCATTCATATTCATATATAGGTATAATTCA
>DASRQK010000164.1:0-4336 GCA_035645875.1 Sphingobacteriaceae bacterium
CAGGACTTGAGGAGGGCTTGGCTGTCTTCCATCATATTGACCCCAATTTGAATATAGAAATTTTCATCAAAGATGGTGAGCCGGTTCGAGCGGGTGATGTGCCTCTTGTCTTGACCGGCAGCATCCATAGCATACTCAAAGGAGAGCGTGTAGCCTTAAATATCATGCAACGCATGAGTGGAATCGCCACCATGACCTCCAAGATTTCAGCATTGATCCAAGATACCCATACCCAAATTTTAGATACACGTAAAACGACTCCGCTGCTTCGTTTTTTAGAAAAAAAGGCCGTTCGTTTAGGCGGTGGCGTGAATCATCGTTTCGGATTGTACGATATGATCCTAATTAAAGATAATCATGTAGATTATGCAGGCGGAATCCAGGAGGCGATTAGTGCAGCAAATGAATACCGTTCGACATTGAGCAAGGAGATAGAAATAGAGATCGAAGTCAGAGATGCGAAGGAACTAGATCAGGTATTGGAAATTGGTCAAGTGGATCGTATTATGTTGGATAATCATCGTCCAGAAGAAGTCGCAGAAGCGGTCAAAAAAATTGGAGGAAGATTTGTTTCGGAAGCGTCAGGAGGCATCGATGAGCACAGCGTCAGGGCTTACGCATTGGCAGGGGTGGATTACATCTCCATCGGAGGATTAACGCACTCTGTCAAAAGCTTAGATATCAGCCTGAAAGCTAAATTAGTCGACTAAAGTAAAAAGAAAAAAGCATGATTTCTATTTATTTGATAGGGGCTGTTCTTTTCGCTTATCTGTTTGGGTCAATTCCGACTGCAGTATGGATTGGTCAAGCATTTTATGGGGTCGATGTCCGCGAATACGGAAGTGGAAATGCTGGAGCCACCAATACGTTTAGGGTGCTGGGGACCAAAGCGGGTGTAATCGTGATGCTGATTGATATTTTAAAGGGATTCACGGCCACTAATTTAGCCTATTTTATAGGTCCTTCGGTGACGGGCCCACAGGATGCCGCGCAATTTGTGAACTATAAGTTAGCTTTGGGCGTTATTGCAGTGGTCGGCCACTTATTTCCAATTTTCGCCGGATTTAGAGGGGGCAAGGGGGTAGCCACACTTTTTGGCATGGTGTTGGCCGTACATTTTCAGGCGGCATTAGTCTGCGTAAGCGTATTTGTAGTGGTCCTATTGACGACAAATTATGTGTCATTAAGTTCGATCATGGCTGGTTTTGCGTTTCCATTCAGTATCGTGCTTTATTTTAAGCCTCCGGTGAAATCGATACTTTTGTATGCCATTTGCATTTGTGCATTAATATTGGTCACGCATCAGAAAAACATCGAGCGATTATTAAAAGGTAAGGAATCAAAAGTGTCCTTGTTTAAAAAAAGTAAAACGTAAACATTCAAATTAAATGAATAGCGTGATGAAAAGTTTAGGTAAATATTCGGTAGTATTGGCCATTTTACTGCTGATACAATCCTGTGCAACAGTTCCGTTGACCGGTCGTAGGCAGTTAAGCCTGGTAGATGAGGGAGCGCTTCAGAATGAGGCAGTCATGGCGTATCAAGAGTTTTTGGGAGATCCTTCAACCAAGGTCGTTAGAAACACAAATGACGCTCAGATGGTTCAACGTGTGGGGAATCGAATCGCATCAGCGGTGACGCGTTTTTTAAATGATAATGGATATGCCAATCAATATAATTTTGATTGGGAGTTTAATTTAATACATGATGATCAGATCAATGCGTGGTGTATGCCCGGTGGAAAAGTGGCTGTTTATACCGGTTTATTACCAGTGACTCAAACGGAAGCCGGATTAGCGGTCGTTATGGGGCATGAGATTGCCCATGCCATTGCGAAACATTCATCTGAGCGGATGTCGCAGGCGATTGCTGCTGAATTGGGTGGAGTAGCTGTAGGGGTAGCGACTTCACAAAAATCGAACACCACGCGTGCAGTGATTAACACGGCATATGGTTTGGGTGGCCAGCTTGCTTTGATGAGCTATTCGCGTAATCAAGAAAGTGAGTCCGATCGTTTGGGATTGGTGTTTATGGCCATGGCAGGCTACAACCCCAATGAAGCAGTCGTGTTTTGGGAACGTATGGCGGCAGCCAAGAGTGCTTCCGGAGGAGGAGCACCGCCTGAATTTTTAAGTACGCACCCCAGTGACGCTCGCAGGATTATGAATATTCAAAAGTTGTTACCTGAAGCCATGGCCTATTATGATCCACAATAACAGGATGCCAAAAGAAAATATTTCATCCATCCGTCAGGAGTATGATTTAGGGGAATTGTCCGAACAGGAATTAAAGGACAATCCCTTCGATCAATTTGCATTATGGTTTCAGCAGGCCTTAGATCACCAGGTGATGGAGCCTAATGCCATGACGCTTTCTACGATTTCTTCTTCTGGAACTCCAGCCTCCCGGGTGGTGTTATTAAAGGGCTTTGATAATTCGGGATTTGTTTTTTACACGAATTACGAAAGTCGGAAGGGAAGGGAACTTACGGCGACACCACATGCTGCGCTTTTATTCTTTTGGCCCGAATTACAACGACAGGTTCGAATAGAGGGGGCAGTAAATCAAATTTCCGAAGCAGAATCTGATGCGTATTTTAATTCAAGGCCCAGAGGAAGTAGGTTAGGCGCATGGGCATCACCTCAAAGTCAAATGATTTCAGATCGGAGGATTTTAGATCAACGCTTGAAGGAAGTGACGCAAAAATTTGCATCCTCTGAAGAAATAAAACGTCCTTCCCATTGGGGAGGTTTCAACGTTACGCCGTTTTTGATGGAGTTCTGGCAGGGTAGGGCGGATCGTTTGCACGATCGATTAGTTTACCAACGTCTGGACGCGAACGCTTTATGGGAAATAAAGCGCTTAGCGCCCTAAAAATACTTCCTTATAGCCTACACGATATTTCCGATTTCCATCATCATGATTATAATGGACATGATCAGGAGAAACCATCCGAAGCCTTTACTTAGATTTTCTGTATTGATCCGACTGCTCAAATATTGTCCCAAAATCAGTCCCCCTAACGTGATGCCTAATAGTAACAGCACCATATTCCAGTCCAATGGGAAGCGTCCAACATCCCCTAAAGAGCCTAGGAGCATATTGATGGTGATCAATGCCAGAGAAGTGCCAGTGGCGACATGGATGGGGGTTCGAAACAAGAGCATAAGTGCCGGAACGATCAAGAATCCTCCTCCTGCACCTAAGAATCCAGTAATTAACCCTATTCCTATTCCAACTATTAAAAGTGTTACTGGCGAAGGTTTGTTTGGGTGGTCCTTGATTAAGTTCATAGGGCCTTTTAATACATGATAGCCCGAGCCAAACAATAGTATAGCGAACAAAATCATTATTGCGTTCGATTTGTTGAATGAAAAGCTACCAATTAATAGAAGTTTTTCCGGAACGGCTGGTAATAAATACATACGGGTTAATAGTACGGTTACCATCGAGCTTATTCCAATAATTCCTACAATACGGAGATTTACCTGTCCGTTTTTTAATCGAATAATTGACCCCACACCACTAATGGCACCCACTATTAGGAGAGAATAGGATGTCGCAAGGGTAGGTTCAATACCAAAAAAATATACTAGTAAGGGAACCGTTAAAATCGAGCCTCCACTACCTAAGAGGCCGAGAGAAACACCAATAAAAATAGCGAGAATATAGCCGATAATTTCCATGGAATAACCTTTAATTTAGCTGATTTAGCGCTACGGATCGTCGAATAACAAATGTACGAGGATAATTCAATAAAATACTGCAATATGATCATTCATTTTGAGTAAGTTTGTGTTGAATAATTCGCTGTTCATGAGTCAGAAACTAAACATACAGGATCAGCCTAGTAAGAAAGTCCATCTAGTACTGGGAAGTGGAGGTGCTCGAGGAATTGCCCACATTGTCGTAATCGAGAATTTGCTCGCGGACGGCTATGAGATTATTTCTGTGGTGGGATGTTCGATGGGAGCCGTTGTGGGCGGCTTATATTGTACCGGACACTTATCTGTGTATCGAGACTGGTTGTTGACCCTGAATCGGAGTCATATTTTTAGTTTGCTTGATTTCACACTCAGCAATGTGGGTTTCGTCAAAGGAGATCGGATCTTAGGGAGAATGCATGAAATAACCGGTGATCAGCTTATTGAAGAGTTAAAGATTCCCTTTGTCGCCGTTGCCACAGATGTCGTAAAAGGGGAGGAAGTTTATTTTGATGAAGGAGACCTATACCATGCCATGCGAGCATCCATATCAATTCCAGGATTTTTCACGCCCGTTACTCAGGAAGGTAGTGTCTTGGTCGATGGGGGAGTGCTCAATCCATTACCCCTAA
>DASRQK010000165.1:0-2229 GCA_035645875.1 Sphingobacteriaceae bacterium
AGTCAATAATCGTCCAAATGCCCAGACCACCACAAGTGAGGAGTTTCCCTACACCCAAGCCGGTATCACCCAGCATGAAGCGATCTATCCCAAGGGAGCCACCTAATAATGACACGATTAGCATCATGGTTGGGTCTTTAAATTGTAGCGTTTGGATCAATGGCCACCTGTCTTCATCCGTTCGTAGTAGGGTTTCCCGGATCTGACCCACCAAATGACTTTCGAAATATTTGCCATTCGTCATGATAAAAAGATCCACTTTTTGTGCGTCCATGATAAAAGGAGTGATGTTTATACTAAAATGGTTAATTGGTTAGGTGGCTAAGATACTTAAAATTTATCAATTCTCTATTGCACAAATGTCCGGACACTTGTGCAATAGAGAATTTGTGCGTTTACGAGGTCGGTAAAGTGTTCGGTGTAGAGGTTTATTATTATCTTGCAGCATCTTATCGCTTGACTTATGGTTATTACGTTATTTGTATTGTCTGCCATCCTGATCGTGATCAGCATATTACCCTTTATTAAAAATCAACATTGGGTATTTCGGGTGGCGGAGTTTATTAAGCTGCAACTTTTAGTGGTGCAGGTGGCGGTAGCCGCTTGGGTGTTTTATTTTATTGGAGCCCATCCTGAATTGTGGTATGTGCAAGCGCCTCAACTCGCGCTTATTTTATATCACGTCTACATTCTAGCACGATACACGAAGTTTTGGCGGATTTCTACGCCTCGTGCGGATAAGGATTCGGCCTCTGAGCCATTGAAGATCATCTCTTGTAACGTCTATCAGTACAATACCGAATACGACCGATTTATTGAATTGATCCGGCAGGAAAAGCCCGATGTGTTTCTGACCATGGAGAGCAATGCGGATTGGGAGCGTGCCATGCGCGTCTTAGAGGACGACTATCCTTACAGCGAAAAAGTGACCTTAGAAAACACCTATGGGATGCATTTTTACACCCGCTTGAAGGTCATGAGTATGTCCACTCATTTTTTTGTGGCTGACGACCTGCCCAGTATCGAGGCGGAGCTGGAAACTCCAGATGGTGTGCGATTTGTGTTTTTTGGTGTGCATCCACCGCCTCCCAGTCCCACAGAAGAGGAAACATCGAAGGAACGGGATGGGGATTTACTGAGTGTGGCAAAATTGGTTCGGGATTACGAGCTTCCAGTCGTGGTCACAGGCGATTTTAACAATGTCGCTTGGGCCAAATCGTCTCTTTTATTCAAGAAAACCAGTCGCCTGATCGATGCGCGGATTGGTCGAGGAATTTTATCGACTTTTCATGCGAAATATTGGTTTTTTCGAGTGCCCTTAGATTTGCTGTTTCACAGTCCGGAAGTCTTTATCGACCAGCTTTCTATATATCCTTCGGTCGGTTCCGATCATTTTCCCATAGGCTGCACCTTTCGACTCGATTTGAAGAATTTGGAGCAAGAAAGTGAGGTCGACGATTTGGAAGCCGATGAACATTCGGAAGTTCAGGACTTGATCCAGGAAGGGAAAGAAGAAGTCAGTGATGAACGATAATCTCCGGTATAGGTGATTCGCTGAAAAGCCTAATGTACAAATGTCCGGACATTTGTGTATTAGGCTTTTTGAAGAAAAGCACAGGACTATTTTTATCAAACCGAATTAAAATAATCGGCCTCCCACTGCCTTAAAGCTTGAATTCACTTCTGATTTCAAGATTTCATCATTTCATAACATTCAATTAATATAGGTTGCCGTATTTCGTAAGTGAAAATTTAGTGCGCAGCATACCCGCATGTTTAATCGTTTAAACAATGTTTAAACAATAAGGTTACGCACTGAGCAGCAATAGCGTACAATGCAGAAACAACACATATTTTTTCATCAAATCGTATTAATGTAATGATTCGTAATGAATTTTTCGGACTTGTCAGCCTGTTCCTCGTCACAGGCAGCTTGGGAGCGCACGCAACCCACGCACCAAAGTTGGAGGAAGCGCACTTGGCTGCCACGAGCAGCTTGGTGCAACAAAGAAATGTGACCGGTGTGGTTACGGATGAGGAAGGAAACCCGCTGGATGGGGTAACTGTAACTTTACGTGGCGGGAACCAAGTGGTGACCACCGACGAGAACGGCGCATACCGCATTACGGCTCCAAGTGATCAAGCTATATTGGTGTTTACGAATGTGGGTTTTGAGCCGGTCGAGCGGACTGTAGGAAATCAAACGATCCTGAACGTGACCATGCAAAC
>DASRQK010000166.1:0-4395 GCA_035645875.1 Sphingobacteriaceae bacterium
TCGATCGATCCCCTGAATCTCCAAGCCAATAATTTCATAACCCGCTGCTGGAACTTTTTCCATTTCCATGCGTCCTTCCGCGCCTACAAACAAAATCTCCGTATCGGGAGCTAAACGCTTCACCGCATTGGCTATGGCTATGGCGGGAAAAATATGCCCCCCCGTCCCTCCGCCACTAATCATGATTCGATATGTCTGCTTTTGACTCACTCAAATACGTTTAAAGTTCTCCAACAATAACCTTGTTTCCTGTACGGCTCTTACTGACTGTAGGCTCTAAGGATTCGATTTTCATTTCCTCAATACTGCGGCTCACACTCAGTATAATTCCAAAAGCGATGCTCGTAAATAAGATGGAGGTCCCTCCCATACTCACCAATGGAAGCGGAATACCCGTTACCGGCCCCAGCCCCACTGCGACTGCCATATTCCCCAATGCTTGGAGGGTAAGGCTAAAACCCAATCCAGCGGCCAGCAAAGCCCCGAAAGCCTTGGGACTCTGAGTGACGATTCGAATACATCGAAACATCATCACCACGTACAAACTGAGTAAAACCACCCCGCCCATGGTTCCATATTCTTCGATAATGATCGCAAAAATAAAGTCTGAATAAGGGTGTGGTAAGACATTTCTTTGCGTACTATTTCCAGGACCTTTGCCCAGTAATCCACCACTGGCGATCGCTATTTTAGCATGATCGGCCTGATAGGATTTGTCCCGACTCACCTCCTCCGTCTGCCAGCCCATATGGGTTTTGATCCGGGATACATAGGTTTCCCGTCGCGGCCCCAACATCACCACCAAGAGAAACAATACAGCTACGGCGCTACAAACCAGCATGATTTGCTTAAAACTAACCCGTCCCACGAGTAACAATAAAACGCTCACGCCAAATAACATAAGGGCCGTCGACAGATTGGCAGGAGCGATTAAAACGAAAATCACACAAACCGACCCCATAATGGGGATAAACGCCTTCCTGACATCTTTGATATTCTCCTGTTTGCGTGTCAGCATACGCGCCAAAAAGGTGATCAGGGCCAATTTCGCCAGATCCGAAGTCTGAAAAGTCAGATTGATCCCCGGAATCTTCACCCATCTGCTGGCATCATTGATCGTACTCCCAAAGAAAAGTGTGTAAAGCAATAAAGGAATGGTAATCAACATCAGGATCCTTGAAATTCCCGCATACCAGTGATAATCCAGCTTATGCGAAAAATACATCAATGCAAAACCTCCCACGATTAACAAGGTATGTTTAATAAGGTAGACTTCAGTCCCTTTCCCCTCTTTATAGGCCAGGGTTCCCACCGAACTATACACCGCCAGCAGGGACCATACCGACAGCACGATAATGATAATCCATAACCAGCGATCTCCTTTTAATTTTGAAAATACCTGTTCCATATTGCTAATCCCCCTGTTATAATTCCATGACGGCGGCCTTAAACTGATCACCCCGATCTTCATAATTTTTAAACCAGTCAAAGCTGGCACAAGCAGGCGAAAGCAAGACGGTATTGCCTTTTCGGGCAATATGGGAGGCAATCTGAACCGCATCTGCCATACTGGAACTGTTAAGAATTACCGGAACGTCCTCTTCCAGCGCATCATAAATCCGGCTATTGTCCTTTCCTATGCATATAATCGCTTTCACTTTTTCACGGACCAATTCACTGATCATGGCGTAATCATTCCCCTTATCCACCCCTCCCATAATCAATACGATTTCCGGTGCAAAGCTCTCCAGTGCGTACCATAAAGAATTGACATTCGTAGCTTTGGAATCATTGATGTAATTGACCCCGGCGATACAACTCACAAACTCCAATCGATGGGGAATGTTCTGGTAAGAGCTCATGCTCTCTTTCATGCTGGCGTTTCTCAGCTCTTGAGCCTTAGCGATCAAACCGGAAGCCATGTTATTGTATACATTATGCTTGCCTTGTAGCGATAAATCGTCTATATTCATTTTAAAAATCTCTTTTCCCCTTAAATTGATAACCAAATCATTGTCTTCCAGATACGCACCTGGAATTTGTTTTTCTTTAATACTAAACGGCCAAGTGGTGGATAACACCTCATGCCGTTGCAGTCCGTTCACTGTTTCCGCATCATCCGCACAGTAGATAAAGAGATCCTCGGGACGTTGATTACGAATAATTCCAAACTTAGCGTCCGCATAACGCGTCATATCGTACGCATAACGGTCCAGATGGTCCGCGGTGATATTTAACAGCACCGCGATATCAGCACGGAAACACTTCATATCATCCAACATGAAACTACTTAACTCTAACACATAGTAGTCGAATTGATCCTGGGCAATCGAGCGGGCAAAACTTTGTCCAATATTACCCGCCAATCCTACATTCAATCCGCCATTCTTCAGAATATGATGCGTTAAACTCACTGTCGTGCTTTTGCCGTTTGACCCTGTCACTGCGATCAAATAAGCATCGGTATACTGCGCGGCAAATTCGATCTCGCCAATTACCGGCACGCCCGCCTCTAGGAGCTTGGTCACTGTGGGAACAGTAGAAGGAATACCCGGACTTTTGATCACCAGTGCGAGGTCCCCCCATGCCTGCTCAACATGTCCTCCCTCTTCAAAACCAATTCCCGCACCAATCAACTCGCTCTTATAATTTTCAGCGATCAGTCCATTGTCGGAAAGAAATACATCAAAACCGACTTTTTGGGCCAATAGTGCAGCACCCACACCGCTCTCCCCGCCACCGAGGACGAGTAGCTTCCCATTTTGTGGGTATGGATATGTGCGCATGGCCTTCATTCAATTTACCTTGTTTTCAACGTTACAATGGTCAATATCGCCAGGATCATACCGACGATCATAAACCGTATGACGATTTTCGCTTCGTGATAACCCTTTTTTTGATAGTGGTGATGCAGTGGAGACATTAAAAATATTCTTCTCCCCTCCCCATATTTCTTTTTCGTGTATTTAAAGTAACCCACCTGCAAAATGACCGACAGGTTTTCAATTAAAAACACACCACATAATACCGGAATAAGTAGTTCTTTACGGATCAAAATAGCAAATGCCGCGATAATACCACCGATAGCCAAACTGCCGGTATCACCCATAAATACTTGGGCCGGATACGAATTGTACCATAAAAAACCCACACAGGCACCTACGAATGCCCCAGCGAAAATCACCAGCTCGCCGGAATTCGGTATATACATGATATTGAGGTAATCAGAAAAAATCACGTTACCGGACACATAGGCTAAAATGGCCAATGTCAATCCAATGATGGAGGAAGTTCCGGTAGCCAGTCCATCAATTCCGTCGGTGATATTGGCTCCGTTAGAGACTGCCGTCACAATAAAAACCACCACCACTAAGAACACGAAAAAGGTTAAGCCCTCTCCATTTAATCCAAATGAACTGAGGAATTTGCCATAATCCAATTCATTATTCTTAAAGAATGGGATATTGGTCTTAGTAGATTTAACATCCTCGGTATAAGTGATCACACCGGTACTTTCGTTCATCGTGGCCCGAACATTCTCCCCAGAGATCGCTAAATTATCTACCTGTTCACGTACGACAATATCAGGATGGAAGAACATGGTAAAAGCGATCAAAATCCCCAATCCCACCTGACCGATGACTTTAAACTTGCCTGCTAAACCATCTTTATTCTTCCGAAAAACCTTAATGTAATCATCCAGGAAGCCGATGGCACCCATCCAAAGGGTGGTGACAATCATGATGATGACATAGATATTATCCAACCGCGCAAAAAGCAGGGTAGGCACCAGGATTCCAGCGATAATGATCAATCCACCCATCGTGGGCGTACCTTCTTTTTTCTTTTCACCTTCCAGGCCCAGATCACGAATAGTTTCACCCACCTGCTTCTTTTTCAACACATTGATCAATTGACGACCAAAAACGGTCGTAATCAATAGCGAAACAATGACCGCCATGGCCGTACGGAAGGAAATATACTGGATCACACCCGTTCCGGGTATGTGCGTAAATCCTTCGATCCAAGTATATAGATGATAGATCATAATTCGATTCCTACTGTCCGTTAAAAGCTTGCTTCAATATTTCTTTATCATCGAAAGGAAGTCGTTCCCCATTGACATCCTGATATTTTTCATGTCCTTTACCAGCCACCAGTATGATGTCACCCGCTTGGGCGATATGGCATGCAGCGCGAATAGCCTCCCGACGATCCGTGATGGAAAATACCTTTCTGATTTCACTTGCAGGCACGCCCGTTTCCATATCTCGGATGATACTACTGGGATCTTCCGTTCTGGGATTGTCCGAGGTCAGGATCACCTTATCGCTATTCTGTACCGCGATTGCTGCCATCTCGGGACGCTTGGTTTTATCTCGATCACCACCACAA
>DASRQK010000167.1:0-3610 GCA_035645875.1 Sphingobacteriaceae bacterium
AAGAATGTGGTTTGGTCGGTGTGTCTCCCCAAGCCGGCAAACCATAAACCATACTGGTTCCCCAAGGATTGCACCCAAACAGCCAGTCGAAATTGGCCTGTTCCAGTGCTGCATAGGTCTCGTCATTACTTAATTGACGATAAAGATAAGCCTGTATGGTAAAAGAGGTCGTCAAATTATTAGAGCACCAGATGAAAGGCACTCCCCGATAAAAGGCATTTTGTTCGGCTTTGACCCAAACTCGTGCTATTCCCTCCCGGTAGTACCCGATAAACTCTTCAGCTGCTTCTTCCTCCAGCTTTCTGGCCAATTCGTAATGGCCAAAATTATGGAAGGGGTACCACTGATAATGCCGGGCGGTATCTGCGCCTAACCAAGGCGTCACCGCTTCCTGCCGACCGTAGTTTTTGGCCGCATGAAGAAAATCAGCATTTCCAGAAAGTTGCCATAAGGCAGCAGCACCTAATTGCATATCATCCACCCAATTATCTTCCTCATAGAAATAAGGCGCAAGGTTCGGCGCGGTTTGGGAAACTCCCGGTTTGATCAATCCATAATTATAGGCGGTCTGCGCTTTTTCAGCAAATAGTTTCGATACCTCATCCTGTTTTTCTCCGTAGAGCTGTGCGGCGAGTGCAAAAGCACTGGCGAACTTACCTGCCGTGGAGGAAGTTCCGGTCGCTCGGTTTCGATGTTCACCTAAGCCTTGGGGTTCGCCGGTGATGAAATAAACCGGTCTGGGCCCTCCCGGTCCCATTCCATAGTCTACAAGATCTAAATTCGGCAATCGAAATCCGGAATGATCCCGGTCATCCGCCAACTGATTAAACATCCAGTCGGGACGGGGATGCATCTTTAGCAGCCATTCCAAACCCCAACGAGCCTCATCTAAAACATCGGCTACACCATTGCTTCCTTCCAGGCCATTCGCTTGGTGCCCATCCGAAAAAACCTCGCCAAAATCTCGGTATGCTGCCAGTAAATGATAGGTCGCATTGGCTGAAGTGGTCGAATATTGAAGATAATCTGACGCATCGTGCCAGCCGCCAGAAACATCGATCCGAGTGCTGTCCGGCATGGGTCCGTACATGGTGTATCCATCATGGACATGACAAGAATCTTGGAGGTAGGGATTAAAGCCGCTTCTTTGCTGTCGCATGTAGCGAAGGGCAAAATCCGCCGCTCCGCGGTACACATCCGCCGCTATTCTAAATGTGGGTGACCGGATACCCGCGGACTGCAAATAAAAGCGCCCTGTATCCGTGAAAGCCGAAAAATCTAATCGATAGGAAGATTCGAAAGGACCATAAGCGCCAAAATCCTGACCCGCACCGGCAGAAAACACTGCCTCACCGGTGTGTGCATCGATCAGCGAAAACGTCTGAATACGTTCACTACTTTTCGCGGCCCAAACGGCTTGTTTAATCCCATTAGGGGTGTATCCCAGTTGATTGATCCGAATCCAAGCATCGGAATAATCGATCAATTGGATCACGCCGTCCATGGTGGAGGCGACCACACGTTGATTCGGCAACATCGCTAGCGGATTAATCATGGCATTGGACAGTTTGGATTGCCAAAGCACCTCTCCCGAATCCGCATCCACGGCACTTAAAAGTCCAGAATGGCTCGGCACAAAAACGATACCATCGCCCGCGCTGATGGCTGTGGGGGCCAATTCGTAGGGGAGCTGAAGTGCAGACTGCCAAATGACTTCCATCTGATCAGCCGTCGTCGAGATTCCGTACAAATTCCCGTCCATGGTCTTTACATATACCATGGATCCGTCCTCAGAGAGGCCCATGGATTCTCGAACCCGAATTCCGGTTTCTTTTTCCTGATTTTCGCGCCAAATCACTTCACCGGTCGCCGCATCCAATGCGGTCATATAGCGATCTGGGGCGACGATAAATACGCGGCCATTGCTACCGACCGGATAACAGGCGGCAGGACTGAGCATGCGGTTGGCGGAGCCATTGCTCCATTCCCAAAGTTTTTCTCCAGTCTGCGGGTCCAAGGCATAAAAATCATCGGCCCACGAACCGAAATATAGTCTTCCCTGATAGTAAAGCGGCTTTGCCGACACGTAATTCTTCACACCTTCCAGGGTCCAAAGCACATTACCGGATTGGAGATCGATGGCTCGGAACACCCCGTCGGACGCCCCGATATAGGCTGTTCCGTCATGCAGTAAGGGCGTGCCCAATACCGCTTTGTCCGCCGCTACTTTCCAGCGAAATGCACCAGTCGACGCTTCCAATCCATAAATATGATGGTCCGCCGAACCCACCACCAACGTGTTCTCATGCACCTCTGGCGTGGAATAGATCTTTCCTTGGGTCTGATAACTCCAAATCTGCTGCCCAGTGAGCGGGTCTAAGGCGTAAACCTGGCCTGCGGTATTGGCCGTAAAGATCAGGTGCCCATCAGTGGTCGAGCCTGCACCCAGATCGCTATCGTCCTGGAATGTCCAACGAACACTTCGCTGTGAAGCGTAGGTCTCATTGGGCGAATAATCAGGCCGGGGATAGGTCTGTTCCTGGGCGTAGAATTCATGATCTTTTAAGGGAACAGTCACCCAAGGTTCTTCTGCGGTTCGAACACCGGGATACCTGAGGGTAAAACGGGCTTCGTCTCCATCGTAATGAACGATTTGATAGGCGCCGACCGAATCGTTTGCGCGAACATTGGCCCGTGACATCACACCCGGAATCCCCTCGAAGTCCATCAAGCGATTACTGTGACCGTGGCCGCAAAGCGAAAGCTGAATATTGTGTTGTTTCAGGCGGTCGATCACCTCATACCAATTATTCAATCCATCATCCAGGGGATAATGATTAACAAATATGATGGGTTTACGATGGTCCGCTTGTGCTAAGAGCACGCTGTCGAGCCAAACGAGGTGCTCTCGCGGCACCTGTCCAGGCGCCATTCTTAAATAAGGCCCCGATCCGGTTCCAATGAATACCACACCTTGGTGCTCAAAGGAAAAAACATCGCTACCAAACTCGGTTAAAAAACTATTCCCGCCGCTTTCGGACCAATTCGTATCGTGATTTCCTGGAACAATGTACCAGGGAATCTGCAGTTTTTTCAATGCCTCGTGTGCCGCTTCCAGTTCTTCATCCGAGCCGAACTCAGTGATGTCACCCGAAAAAATAGCGAAATCCACCAGCTGCATCCTGTTCAGATCCTGCACGGTCCTTTCCAAATCTTCCATGCTCGTCGTCCCGCCAATATGGGTGTCGGTGACCAGCGCGAAGTGAAAGGACTGAGCCACAAGATACTGGCATGGCCCTAGAAAAAGGAAACAAAAAGTGAATATTAACCTGCGAGCCTGACTCATCGTTTTTGATATAAATCAAGAGTTTCCTTTATCGTGCCGCTCCGAATGCAGCACAATAAGGGAAACTCAAAAATCATAAAATCAACTGTTTATCGAGCAAAAGATTGTCTAACACCAACTCCCAAACTCGTCGCATCGCGGTATCCTGCAAAGACATGATTAACCACGCGACCAACAGTAGCCGTCCACCAATCCGAATATTCTACAAAATTTCCAGCTGAATTCTTCACTTGCAAACTGCCCATATCTGAACCATCAGGTCCT
>DASRQK010000168.1:0-3619 GCA_035645875.1 Sphingobacteriaceae bacterium
CCGAGGCTGGTTCTTTACTCTGCATGCGATTTCCACCATGCTCCAAGGATCGGTGGCCTTTAAAAATGTTGTGTCGAATGGCTTGGTATTGGACAAAAATGGCAATAAAATGTCCAAAAGACTGGGCAATGCGGTGGATCCATTCGAGACCATCGAAAAATACAGTGCGGATGCGAGCCGTTGGTACATGATCAGCAATGCCGCGCCCTGGGACAACCTCAAATTTAACCTCGAGGGATTGGATGAGGTGCGTCGGAAATTCTTTGGCACCTTATATAATACCTATTCGTTTTTTGCCCTGTATGCCAATATTGATGGTTTTTCTTACCGGGAGGAAGACCTACCGATTGAAGACCGTCCGGAGATTGATCGCTGGATTCTCTCTCTTTTAAATTCCTTGACCCGGGAAGTCGATGAAAGTTATGCGGATTTTGAACCGACCAAGGCCGCTCGGGCCATTCAGAATTTTGTGGATGAGCACCTGAGTAATTGGTACGTGCGCCTGTGCCGCAGACGTTTCTGGAAAGGGGAGTACAGCCAGGACAAGATCTCGGCCTATCAAACCTTGTATACCTGCCTGGTGACCGTGGCCAAACTCATGTCACCGATCGCGCCATTTTACAGCGACAGGTTATTCCTGGATCTGGATGAAGTGACGGGGTTGGAAGGGGCAGAGTCGGTCCACTTGGTGGATTTTCCGGCTTATCAGGATCAATGGGTAGATCGTGCGCTGGAAGAGCGGATGGCACTGGCTCAGGATATTTCATCGCTGGTGCTTTCCCTGCGTAAAAAAACAGGGATCAATGTGCGTCAGCCATTGCAGAAGATTTTGGTGCCGGCCCTGGATCAGCGCTTTGCCGAACAGGTGAAGTTGGTGGAACATTTGATCCTATCGGAGACCAATGTGAAGGAATTGGAATTGATCAGTGATACTTCGGGCATCATTAAGAAAAAAATTCGGCCGGACTTTAAGGCTTTAGGGCCTAAGGTCGGCAAGGATATGAAGGTGGTCAGTGCTCAGATTCAGGCCATGGAACCGGCTGGCATCGCGGAGCTGGAGCGGGCAGGCTTTGTCGTCCTGACCGAAACCGGTCACCGAATCGAACTTTCCGATGTGGAAATTTTGGCAGAAGATGTGGAAGGCTGGCAAGTGAGCTCCATGGGCCGATTGACGGTAGCACTGGATATTCAATTGACCCCGAAGCTGCGCGCAGAAGGAATTTCAAGGGAATTGATCAATCGTGTTCAGAACCTCCGTAAGGATAAAGGACTGGAAGTGACGGATCGAATTCGAGTAGTCGTTTCGGATGTGCCGGAGATGAGTGCTGCATTTAAAGAAAATTCTGCGTATATTATGGCGGAGATTTTGGCAGAGTCTTTGATATTCGCTGGCCAATCCACGGAAGGAGACGAGATCGAAATCGGAAATGAGAAACTGGTAGTTAACATAGAAAAAGCATAGGGAAATGTCTAAAAAAACAGAAAAAACAGAAAAAACACGCTACAGCGATAGCGAACTACAGGAGTTTAAAGAAATTATCCTGGAAAAATTAAAAAGTGCTAAAGAAGAATTGGCATCCCTGACTATGGCATTGAATAATAGCAACGCCAATGGGACTGACGATACGGCAGGTACGTACAAAACCTTAGAGGATGGTTCGGCCACCTTAGAAAAGGAACAAACCAACCAATTAGCCGCGCGTCAAAAGAAATTTATTGACAATTTGGAGGCTGCATTGATCCGAATCGAGAATAAAACCTATGGCGTGTGCCGGGAGACTGGAAAATTGATTCAAAAAGAGCGTCTGCGTGCCGTGCCGCATACGACTTTGAGTATGGAAGCCAAACTGAAGCAATACTAAGAAGCACCCTGAATGAAAGCATATACCAGGCCGGTACTGCTGATTATTGGCGTATTGCTGATCGATCAGTTATCTAAATTCTGGGTCAAAATGAATATGACACTCGGGCAGGAGTTTCGGGTGTTTGGAGATTGGTTTATCATCCATTTTACCGAGAATAACGGTATGGCCTTCGGCATGGAGTTCGGTGGGGAATTTGGCAAATTAGCCCTTTCCCTATTCCGAATCGTGGCAGTCATCGGGATCGGGTATGGGATTCACCATATGGTGAAACACAAATATGCCCAGGGATTTATTCTGTCTGTTTCCTTGATTTTGGCCGGTGCGCTGGGTAATATCCTGGATTCGGCCTTTTATGGCGTGATCTTCAGTGAAAGCACCTGGTATGATAAGGCCGTCTTATTCCCAGATGAGGGGGGATATGCGAGTTTCCTACACGGGAAAGTGGTGGATATGCTTTATTTCCCCCTGATTAGTGGACAATTCCCGTCCTGGCTGCCTTTTTGGGGTGGCGATGATTTTCTGTTTTTCAGACCCGTATTTAACATTGCGGACACGGCGATTTCCATCGGAGTAATCCTGATTCTGCTTTTTCAAAAACGCTACTTTAAGGAGGACGAAGCGGATGTGGAGACTGAAATTCCGATTTCAGACGACCCTAACTGATCGGTTCCTCGCCTATCTACGTGGTTTTACGTAGATAAAATACCAAATTTCTTGTATTTCCTGAAGGCTGATTGGCTTATACCTTTGTTGACAACAACAAAATTAAAAAGCCATGAAAACCAAAAAAAACCAAAAAATCAAGTTTGCATGCTTTGCAATATTGATCCTGAGCTTGTTCTTATCTACCCAAGCTTGTAAGAAAAAAGAAAATTCGGAGCCAGATAACCAGACTGGTACAGGTGCAGTTCCCATGCCCTTCTATCCCAATCCCTCTGACGCGGATGCCGTATTAATCGCTGTAAAATCCTCCGTGCCCTCACCCGTGCAAATTCCCGGAATGTCTATGGGCATCACCATTGATTTCGGAATGGGGATTGCCGTGTTTAAGGGGAATACCAAGGCGGATAAGGTTTCTCTGAATAATACAGAACTGACCTTTACGAATGGGGTACATACCTGGTTGCCCAATTTCAAAAATGCGTTGGACCCCACCGCATTGACCGGTATCAATCTCGATGGGGATATTACCTGGAATGTGACAAATCCAACCATTCAAAAGACCTTAAGCTCCCTGCCCGGTAAACCGGAGGTTTTAAGTGGAAAAACGATTACCAAATCCGAGGGTTATGTGATTTCCAACAGGTTAGCTAGTGGTGCACAGCATGTGCTTTACGCGATTCACGCAAATAACAAAACAGTCATGAAGACCCTGAGCGGAAACAGCACCTCGTGTACCTTTACAGCTGCTGAATTGGCCGAATTGGGCACGACTAAAAATGCCATTGTACAAGCGAATGCCTACCGCATTAGTGATGAAATGATCGGCGGGAAAAAAGTTTACTTCGTGCGGCAATCTTCCTACTCGGTGACTTCTGTAGAAATCAACTAATCAAACCCTATTTATTATAACTAACATCAATTTACGCGTACTAAAAACTTAAATTATGAAAAATTTAATTCAAAAAACAATTGTACTGGGAGCGATGGTCTTATGTGGCCTAACCTGATCGTATGGTCAATCCTATGAAAAAGGAGACAACCTGCTGAATTTGGGCGTCGGTTTTGGGGGCGGATTCGGAATGCCTATCGGG
>DASRQK010000169.1:0-4434 GCA_035645875.1 Sphingobacteriaceae bacterium
TATAATTCGATTGTATGGGCTGACCGCTACGCAAACTTTGTGACCTTTTCTCCTTATGATGGACACCTTTATACCCGTTTCAGAGATGGGAAAATAGCGCGGATCAATCCGGATACCTATCAGGCGACGATCGTGCATCAAGGACCTTATGGATCACAATATGGTCAGGCGATCAATCCAGCCAAACCTTGGGAACTCTACATCACCCTGCATTCGAATGCCAATCCGGTGGAGTTCAGACAGGGAATCATGGTTTTGGATCTTCGTGATCCCGATGGAACCGGTGGTTTTAAACGGATCAATGCGCCGGGTGGTGGTGGATTTCGTGATGGCCCAGTAGAGGATGCTGTTTTTAATCTGCCTAAGGATATCAAGTTCGATAATGACGGTAATATGTTTATCGCAGATTATAATAATCACTGCGTCCGGATGTTATCGCCAGATGGCATCGTGTCAACGGTGGCCGGACAGCCCGGCAACTCCGGCTACAAGGACGGAGGACCCGTTGAATCGCTATTCTATAGACCTTGGGGCGTGGCCGTTAACGAACAAGGTGATATTTACATTGCCGATTGGGGTAATGCCCGCATTCGTAAACTTGTTATTGAATAATTAGCCTTCACATAAAATGAAAATAAACTATTTTTTGTGCTTTCTACCTTTGCTGTTGTGGCAGTTCATGGCCACAGCACAGCAAAATACCGATGAGTTAATCATTGCGGGGACGGTAGTTAGCCAGGATGATGAACCCCTTTCCAGTGTTTCTATTTATATTAAAAACCGACCTGGATCAGGTACGCTCACCGATTCGGAGGGTAAATTTCAGATGAGCACCTTGTATGGTGATGTGCTGGTTTTCTCTTCGGTAGGTTATGAAACCACGGAGCATGTCGTCGTGGAATCCACCCGAGATTTTATCATGAAACTCCCTGAGCAGAGCTCGGAGATCGATGAGGTTGTGGTCGTGGGCCTCGGTGCTTCCCAACGGCGGATCAGCTCTGTTGGAGCGATCACTACCGTAGATGTAAAAGAACTGCAGACACCGGCGCCTTCCATAGCCAATATGCTTGGCGGTCGGGTAGCAGGTGTGATATCCATGCAAACAAGTGGAGAACCGGGGCAGAATATTGCGGACTTCTGGGTTCGCGGTATCGGGACTTTTGGTGCGAACAGTAGTGCATTGGTCCTGATCGATGGGCTGGAAGGAGACCTGAATACCATTGATCCGGCAGATATTGAAAGTTTTTCTGTGCTGAAAGACGCATCAGCCACAGCCGTGTACGGTGTGAGAGGTGCGAATGGCGTGGTGTTGGTGACCACTAAAAAAGGGTTAATAGATCGGATTCAGATCACCGGAAGAGCAAACGGAACCCTATCTCGGCTGAACCGATTGCCTAAATACCTTCGCGCATACGATTATGCCTTATTAGCCAATGAAGCCAGTATGGTGCGGGGACAGGCGCCACTTTATACGGAAACGGAATTGGGCATCATTCAACATGGTTTGGATCCCGATATGTATCCCGATGTCAGTTGGCAGGATGAGATTTTGAATGATAATTTCTGGCGTCAGAGTTATTATGTCAGTGGTCGAGGTGGTAGTGAAGTCGCTCGGTACTTTCTGAGTTTGGGTGGAAACAATGAGTCAGCCGCTTATAAAGTCGATAAAAACAGCGTATATAGTTCGAATGTAGGCTTTAATACCTATAATTATCGGATCAATCTGGATCTAAACCTCAGCGAAACTACGACGATTTACTTGGGCTCCGATGGATTTATGTCCAAATTGGACCAACCCGGGATCGCCAATACGAATTATATCTGGGGTGCCCAATCTCGCTTGACACCCATCGCTATTCCGGCTCAATACTCCAATGGTTACCTGCCTGGTTTAGGTGATGGGGATCGTTCATCACCCTATGTGATGATTAATCGGACGGGCCGGGCTTCCGATCAAGCCTTTAAAGGAAAGTCTACCTTGGCGCTTAATCAGGATCTTTCGGGTCTTTTAGATGGCCTGAAATTCAGGGTACAGGGAGCATACGATATCCATAGCTTTTTCGAGGAGCGCAGATCGATTCAACCCGCACTTTATCAGGCAATGGGTCGTAATTACGATGGATCCCTGATCATGATGGAGCGTGTGCAGGAAAGCAGTGCATCCTACCGAAGATCGACACAACAATTTCGTAAGTATCATTTGGAATCTGTCCTAAACTATGACAAATTATTTCAAGGTGATCACCGCACCTCTGCTTTGGTGTACTATTACCTGAGTGATGCGAAGCATACAGAAGATGCGACCAGTAATTTGGATGCGATTCCTTTGCGTTACCAAGGGGTGTCCAGCCGGATCACTTATGGGTTTAGGGACACCTATCTATTGGATGTAAACTTTGGTTATACGGGATCGGAAAACTTCCAGCCGGGTAGGCAATATGGATTCTTCCCTTCGATCGCATTGGGTTGGGTGCCGACTGGTTATCGGTTCATGCAAGAATCTGCTCCATGGTTAGATTATTTTAAAATCCGTGCTTCCTATGGAACCGTGGGGAACGATCGGATTACTAGTATTCGCTTCCCCTACTTGACCAAAGTCAACGAGTCTACCAGTGATGTCTGGGGACTGCCTGGTATTGAAACCATCAGTGAAACGCGGATCGGTGCCGATAACCTGGCTTGGGAACGCGCGATCAAGTCCAATCTGGGAATTGAGGGCCGATTGTTTAATAATAAGGTGGACTTCGTGATTGACTTTTTTGAGGACCAAAGAAATGGAATCTTCCAGCAACGTGTTCAAGTTCCTGAATATGTCGGGGTAGTTTCGAATCCTTTTGCGAATGTGGGCCGGATGAAAAGTTCAGGAGCGGACGGAAACATCAGCTATACGGAGCAAGTAACCCGAGACTTCGGTTTCACCTTACGCGGGAACTTTACCTACTCTAAGAACATCGTAGAAAACTGGGAGCAAGCCTACCTGGAGTATCCATACCTCGAATTCAATGGTTTCCCTTACAATTCCATTCGTGGGTACCATGCCATCGGATTGTTCAAAGACGAGGAAGACATCAAATACAGCCCCAGACAATCCTTTGGAGCGGTGATGCCGGGAGATATCAAATACTTGGATGTGAACGGCGACGGGGTGATAAATGCCTTGGATAAAGTGCCCTTGACTCACAGTAATTATCCCCTGACCATGTATGGTTTTGGTGGAGAATTTCGGTATAAGAATTTGAGTCTCGGTGTGTTACTGCGCGGAACGGGCAAAACCTCCTTCTTCTACGTCGGCCAGTCTATGACGCATAATGGTGTGACCGAAGTTAATGGAATGGGTTATATGCCTTTTTTCCAAGGACCACAAGGAAATGTGTTGGATTTTGTAGCTGATCCGGCTAACCGTTGGATTTCGATGGACTATGCGATCGCGAATGGCATTGATCCAGCCTTAGCGGAAAATCCAAATGCGCGATTCCCGAGGTTACAATATGGGAACAATGCCAATAATAGCCAGCTTTCTACGTTTTGGCAAGGTGATGCCAGTTACTTAAGGCTACAGGAAGTGACCTTGAATTATCACTTGAATCCGGAATTTTTAAGAAGAATCGGAATTGCTTCCATGGACCTGCAATTTGTGGGAACGAATCTGCATGTGTGGGATAAGGTGAAAATCTTTGATCCGGAACAGGCTGCTTGGAATGGTAGAAAATACCCCATCCCTTCTACCTATTCGCTTCAAGTTTATTTAAATCTATAATATAACAGAAAGAAAACTGACATGAATAAGTCAAGAAATATTAAAAGGATGATCTACGTGGCTTTCATCGTTCCTATGGTGATTATGGCCTCGTCCTGCAAGGATTATCTGAACATCGATAACTACTTTGACGATGAGTTCAATATCGATTCTGCTTTCGTCAATGCGCGTTATATGGAAGCCTATATGTGGGGTGCTGCTGCGATGTTTCCGGACGAGTCCAACACCATTCGATATGGGTATACTCCGGGCCCAATGGCGACCGACGAGGGCTTTAACGGATTGACAGGCGGTGGATCCAACAACGTATATTATGGGATGGATTTTGTGACCGGTAACATTACGCCCGATTTTTACGGTTCAGGTTCTGGCCCTCGCGGTAACCTGAATCAATGGGGTAGAAATTACAAGATCATTCGTAAAATAAACAATTTGTTGGCCAATCTGGATGTTCCTCAAGATTTGTCCAGCAGTGAGCGACTGAGAATAGAGGGTTATTCGCGCTTTATCCGTGCTTATGCCTATTATAATTTGCTGGTTGACTTTGGCCCTCCTATCATATTGGGGGACGAAATCGTAGGGACCAATGAAAGCCTGGAGTATTATGACAGACCACGAGCGACGTACGATGAGGCGATGGAGTATGTCGTGGGTGAATTTGAAAAAGCGGCGGCTTT
>DASRQK010000170.1:0-5132 GCA_035645875.1 Sphingobacteriaceae bacterium
GGGGCCATATCCTTCGTAAACATGCTCCTCATATCCTTGAGAATCTTTTTCTGAGGCTCTTTTAATGGCTGCTTCAATTCTGTCTTTCGGCATATTTACTGCCTTGGCATTATTAACAGCAGTTCTGAGTCTAGAATTAGATTCAATGTGTGGGCCGCCTTCTCTAACAGCCATGGCAATTTCTTTACCCATCCGAGTAAATTGTACTGCCATTTTGGCCCATCTTTTAAATTTTCGCTCCTTGCGGAATTCAAATGCTCTACCCATCTTTATTTTATATTTAATAACATTTCTTCCACCATTTTGTCTAGGTCAAATGCTGGTTTCCAACCCCAATCCTTTTGTGCTTCTGAATCATCAATACTCGCAGGCCAACTATCGGCTATGGCCTGTCTGGGGTCATTCACTTTATAAGTTAACTTAAATTCAGGAAGGTGTCTATTAATCGCTTCCCCCAATTCGCTTGGACTGAAACTCAACCCCCCCATATTGTAACTGGATCTCTGTAGGATTTTGTCAGCGGGAGCCTGCATGAGTTGGATAGTACCCCTAATGGCGTCTTCCATGTATAACATGGGTAAGGCTGTGTTCGCGGACAGAAAAGACTCATATTTTCCCTCTTTTCGGGCAGCGTGAAATATTTCTACTGCATAGTCTGTCGTGCCCCCACCCGGGGCCGTTTTCCAACTGATCAATCCCGGATAACGAATACTTCTCACATCAAGACTATATTTTGAGTGGTAATATTCACAAAAGCGTTCCCCAGCAAGTTTACTGATGCCATAAATGGTATTGGGATCCATGACCGAATATTGCGGCGTAGCCTTCCGTGGTGAATTTGGCCCGAAAACAGCAATAGAACTAGGCCAGAAAACCTTCTTTGTGCCAAATTCAACCGCCAAATCAAAAACATTGAACAATCCATCCATGTTTAACTCCCATGCCACGCGCGGGTGTTTTTCGCCCGTAGCCGAAAGCATTGCAGCCAGCAAGTATATTTGTGTCGGCTTATATTTCTTGAAAACTTGATGTAACTTCTTCTTATCGAGCACATCGATCAGCATAAATTGCTCGTCCTCAGCTGGGGTTTTCGGAGGCCTAATATCCGCTGTGATTACGGCATTGCTACCATAAATTTTCCTCAGTGATATAGCTAGTTCTGTACCTATTTGGCCATTGGAACCAATGATAATTATTGTTTCGCTCATTGCTTACAAACTTAATTAATTAATGGGTTAGGACAAAACTTTTTCGTATCACTTGGCGGTACCCAACTCCATCATAAAGTTCAATATATGCGGTGTAAACACCCAAGGGTGCAAACGTTTGATTTTCCTGCTTGCCCTCCCAGATCCATTTACCCTTCGTCGAAATACTTTTGTTCTGAAGGATTCGCCTCACGAGCATGCCTTTTTGATTATAGATGTGAACATTGGCCATCATGCTGCTTCTATCCAATTCATATTCGATCTCCAATTGCATAACTGGACCAATAGTAGGATTGATGATTTTAGTATTCATTCTAAACCAAGTTGTAGCATGGGGTTCTACGGAGTTCTGAAATCCAGGCGTAGCTCCCCCAACAGACACGGCAGCTGAACGGAAGTTTCCAGGTGCATTGGTAGGTTCGGAAAACGAATAACGTTCCAGTGAAATCCCTTTTCTATCTTTTATAAAGAGGGAATGCATCTTTTCGGTGTAATGTAAACTGTCTACCACATGTACTTTTTGATTTCCATTTCGATCAATTTCCTGATGGACCAATAGTACGTGGCCTTGGGTGTTCGGATAAGACGGTAATCTATGCATTTTTAGTATATTTGATGCCTTGGCCGTGGGGTAATGTTGTATTACAGTAGTTGGATCAATCGTTAGCACTTTATAAGTTTCTGGTCGAATGACCACATTTCCGGTCGATATTTGTTGTAAATTACTCATTTCCCCGCTGCTATTTACATGACCAAGGTAATATCGGTCGAGTGGTATGGCAATGGACGAGTTGTTATATATTTCCACGAAATCTACTCCACCATTTTTGGGGTTGAACAATACTTCACTGATTAAGAGTTGAGCGAAACACTGATTTGTGAAAATCAACAAGAGTGCGGATAAAAATATGAATTTCATAAATATTATGCTTTTATAGTGATTTATTTGTAAATTTACTGCTTGCATGAAAATGGAAAGAAAAGCACGTGTTTGCTTAAAAACTATCCGATTTGCTTATTAACTCCAAAGATAATAAATAAATAATAAAGAAACTATAAAATGAAGATTGCAGTTGTTGGTGCTACGGGATTGGTCGGTTCGGAGATGCTTAAAGTTTTAGAGGAAAGAAAATTTCCAATTGATCAATTAATCCCAGTTGCTTCAGAACGGAGTAAGGGGAAGCTCATTGAATTTAGAGGAAAGCACTATCCAGTGGTCACTTTGGATGAAGCATTAGAGGCGAAGCCAGATGTGGCGCTATTTTCGGCTGGAGGTGCTACATCGTCGGAATATGCACCACGTTTTGCAGAGGCGGGTGTCACGGTTATTGATAATTCTTCCGCATGGCGCATGGACCCTACAAAAAAGCTCATTGTCCCAGAAGTGAATGGGGGAATTCTGACGGTAGAAGATAAAATCATAGCCAATCCGAATTGCTCTACCATACAGATGGTGGTGGTGTTAAAACCTTTGCACGATAGATACCACATCAAACGTGTAGTGGTTTCTACATATCAATCGGTCACGGGAACTGGAGTGAAGGCAGTGCAGCAGATGAATAATGAGCGTGCTGGAAAGGAGGGTGAAAAAGCGTATCCGTATCAGATTGACCTGAATGTTTTGCCTCATATCGATGTGTTTCAGGATAATGGATACACGAAGGAGGAAATGAAGATGATTCAGGAAACCAATAAGATTTTAGGTGATGATTCCATTCGAGTGACAGCGACCACGGTTCGGATTCCTGTGATTGGAGGACATTCCGAATCGGTTAATATTGAATTTTCGTCTGATTTCGATTTAGATGAAGTACGGGAGGTATTGTCCCAACAGGAAGGGTTGATTGTGGTGGATGACCCCAGTAATCTGAAATATCCTATGCCTGTGGATGCGCATGGTAAAGATGAGGTTTTCGTCGGACGAATTCGTCGAGACGAAAGTAGAGATCATGCTTTAAACCTGTGGATCGTGGCGGATAATTTAAGGAAGGGCGCTGCAACCAATACCGTTCAGATCGCCGAAACCTTACTAAAAAAGGGTTTTATCGAATCACTATAGACAGCAGGGAGGATTTGTCGGTACGGGCTTTTTTCGTTAAATTTGTTATGCATTACAAAATTCGAAAAAATGGAGTGCCTTATCATAGTTGATTTGCAAAATGACTTTTTGCCTGGGGGCTCGTTGGCTGTAGCTGGTGGGGATGAGATTATAGAACCCATTAATCAAATTCAGGAAAATTACCCATTAGTCATCGCGTCTCAGGATTGGCACCCTGCAGGGCATATGAGTTTTGCCTCTTCCCATAAAGATCATCAGGTTTTTGACGTGATTTCCTATCAGGACATGGAGCAAGTACTCTGGCCGGATCATTGTGTTCAAGGCAGTGAGGGTGCTAAATTTTCACCTTTACTTCGAAACGAAAAGATAGAAACCATATTTAGAAAGGGTACGGATCCAAAAATAGACAGTTACAGTGCATTTTTTGATAATGGACGAAGGAAAAATACCGGCCTTCATGGTTATTTGCAGGATCGGGGAGTTAAAAGTCTATCGATTGGTGGTTTAGCCGAAGATTTTTGTGTTTATTTTACAGCTATGGATGGTTTGGACTTGGGATATGAAGTCAATATTTTGAGTTTTGCCAGCCGAGCGATTGATCAGCAGGAAAATCAGGTTAAATTAAACGAGTTTCAAGAACGCGGAGGGGTGGTGATCAATCGATGAAGCGAAATGCCCTCAGTAGAAAAGAGCGAATAGTCGTAGAGGCAAGACGTCTTTTTGCGGAAAAAGGCTATGTAGACACATCCACCAAGGAAATTGCCCTGCGTGCAGGCGTTTCCGAGGCGCTAATTTTTAAGCATTTTGGAAACAAAGATCGCTTACTTTCCTACTTGATCAAAGCGGGCTATCGTCGTGTACTAAATTCTCATAAGGGCATGATGGTTTACAAGGATGCACGTTCTTTTCTATTAAATATGATTCGTCTACCCCATGAATTGGTCAATGCTGATCCTGAATTTTGGAAGTTACAGGAGCGACTTTCTCATCATCAATTTTCACGTCAACAACACGAATTGTTCATGAAGCCAGTTCGCGCCGTATTGGAGCGGGCATTTGCAGATTTAGGCTATGATAACCCGATTTTAGAGGCCGAATTGTTATTGCAGGTGGTGGATACGCTGTGGAAAAAAGAAGCACGGGGCGAATTGCCCTATGCCGTAGAAATTGCTAATTTATTGCATAATAAGTATAAACTTCTGTAAGTATTGCATTAAAATCCGTAATATTACCATCAAATTCGTAATTACATACTCGTTATTTATTCAATAGACCGTTTATAGAAGATGAAAAGGCTCTTTTTCACTGTTTTAAGTTTATTTTTTGCTCAATTTCTTTTTGCTCAGAAGCAAAATGATTTTGTCGATTTCATTAATCGCCCCCATCATTGGGTGGATTCCGTATTTAATAGTTTGACACCTGCCGAGCGGGTTGGTCAGCTATTTATGGTAAGAGCACATAGTAATTTGGGTCAAAAGTATATTGACTCGGTAGCACGTGTGATTGAGGCTGAACAATTAGGTGGGATTGTTCTCTTTCAGGGTGGCCCGGTCAGACATGCTCATGTAATCAATCAATATCAGAAATTGTCGAAAGTTCCTTTGCTGGTGGCATTGGACGGGGAGTGGGGCGTGGGGATGCGACTGCCAGACTCCACCATTTCCTATCCGTATCAAATGACTTTGGGCGCCATTCAGGATGATAATCTGATCCGCAGAATGGGCGTTGAAGTGGCTAAGGATTTTAAACGTTTGGGAATGCATGTAAATTTTGCTCCGGTGATCGATGTCAATAATAACGCCATGAATCCGGTCATCGGTTTTCGATCATTTGGTGAAGATAAGTATAATGTGACTCGGAAAGGC
>DASRQK010000171.1:0-5441 GCA_035645875.1 Sphingobacteriaceae bacterium
TTTTGATGATATTTTGGGTGGTGAGATCGTGATTCCTGTGAATCAGTCGGTTCGATTTCATATTTTATCTAAAGATATATTGCACTCTTTCTATATTCCAGATTTTCGAGTTCAGGTGAATGCCGTTCCTGGAATGACGACTTATTTCCAATTTACTCCTACGATAACTACGCAGGAAATGCGTGATAAAATGGATGATCAATCCTATGACTTTGTCATGCTCTGTAATAAGATCTGTGGTACGAGTCACTTTAACATGCAGAAGAGAGTGCGTGTAGTCACGGAAGAGGAATATCAAGAATGGCTTAATGAGCAAACCTTCTTCTATACGGAGGCTGTTCAGCAGGAATTTGCTGAGAGAAATGCGCAGGATGAGGCCAAGTCTACTTTATTGGATGGTGATCGCACCGCGTTAAATCTATTGTAAACCGTAGAAAGAAAAGAACTTAAAAGATTATGTCTACAACAGTAATATCTCATAGTGCCGGACAGCACGATTCGCACGAGCATCATCACGAAACTTTCTGGACGAAATATATCTTCAGTCAGGATCATAAGATGATCGCTAAGCAGTTTCTGATTACAGGTATTATCATGGCTGTTTTTGCCATGTTCTTGTCGATCTTATTTAGGTTACAATTGGCTTGGCCGGAGAAAGATTTTCCAATTTTGGAATTATTCTTGGGTAAGTGGGCTGAAGGTGGACGGATCAGTCCTGACTTCTTCCTTGCCTTGGTAACCATCCACGGTACCATCATGGTATTCTTCGTTTTGACTGCTGGTTTAAGTGGTACCTTTAGTAATTTATTGATTCCCTATCAGATTGGAGCCAGAGATATGGCCTCTCCATTCATGAATATGTTATCCTACTGGTTCTTTTTTGCTGCTAGTGTGATTATGCTGGCCTCTTTCTTTGTGGAAAGTGGACCTGCCAGTGCGGGATGGACGATTTATCCGCCACTTTCGGCAGTGCCTACCGCGATTTCGGGGTCTGCCACGGGTATGTCTATGTGGTTATTTAGTATGGTGCTATTTATTATCTCCCAGATTTTAGGTGGTGTAAATTACATCAGTACGGTTTTGAACCTTCGGACTAAGGGAATGGATCTATGGAAAATGCCTTTGACGATATGGGCTTTCTTTCTGACTGCTATTGTTGGTCTGTTGTCTTTTCCGGTCTTGGTTTCTGCCGTCGTACTTCTGATTTTTGACCGTAGTGCAGGTACTAGCTTTTACTTGTCCGATCTGGTTATTC
The DNA here is from genome assembly GCA_035645875.1 of Sphingobacteriaceae bacterium. Classification (GTDB taxonomy): domain Bacteria; phylum Bacteroidota; class Bacteroidia; order Sphingobacteriales; family Sphingobacteriaceae; genus DASRQK01. Next base: position 1,256 of record DASRQK010000171.1, read on the forward strand.
AGGGACAAATTTTACCAAATGAAGGGGGTAGCCCAATTTTGTTCCAACACTTGTTTTGGTTCTTGGGACACCCAGAGGTTTATATTGTAGTGATGCCTGCTTTGGGTATTACTTCCGAGGTGATTGCGACTAATGCCCGTAAGCCGATTTTTGGTTATCATGCCATGGTTTATTCTTTGGTGGGTATTACCGTTCTTTCCTTTATTGTATGGGGACACCACATGTTTGTGACTGGAATGAATCCGTTCCTTGGTGGGGTCTTTATGATTACCACGCTGATCATTGCCGTACCATCTGCTGTTAAGGCGTTTAATTACTTGGCTACTTTATGGCGAGGAAATCTTCGTTTTACACCCGCTATGATGTTTGCTATTGGTTTGGTGTCTTTCTTCGTTTCTGGTGGTTTGACTGGACTTTATGTGGGTAATGCTGCGCTTGATATTAATCTGCACGACACCTACTTTGTCGTTGCTCACTTCCACTTGGTGATGGGATCCGCTTCTATTTTTGGAATGCTGAGTGGGGTTTATCATTGGTATCCAAAGATGTTCGGTCGAATGATGAATGAGAAGCTGGGTTACCTGCACTTCTGGTTGACCTTCATCGGAGCGTACCTCGTATTCTTTCCCATGCACTTTATGGGTGTAGATGGTGTTCCGAGAAGATACTATGCCTTTACCGAATTTCCATTCATGGAAAAATGGGTGTCGGTTAATGAATTGATTACTTGGGCTGCTATTATTGCCGGTATCGCGCAGTTGGCCTTTATTTGGAACTTCTTCTATTCCATGCGTAATGGTAAACGTGCTCCACAGAATCCATGGAAATCCAATACCTTGGAGTGGACTACGGGTGTCAAGCATATTCACGGAAACTGGCCGGGCGAATTGCCTGTGGTACACCGTTGGCCTTACGATTACAGTAAGCCAGGACACCATGATGATTTCATTCCGCAAACAGTTCCTTTCTCTGAGACTATGAGCTCTAACTTGCCACATGATTTCGGTGGGGATGAGGAGGCTGAACGCATACAGCATGAGTGGAATTTAGCTAATAAGCGCGAAGAAGACCGGGCTGAGAATATTAATTAGGAGGGGCGTTAACTGATGTATCCTCCTGCTGAGAAAAGATTTTTAGTTGTCAATTTATTGACCATTATCGCTCTTTTTTTAGTAATTACAGCAGGAGGGGTGGTACGTAGTACCGGTTCAGGGATGGGATGTCCGGATTGGCCCAAATGTTTCGGTCAAATTATTCCACCTACACATATTGATCAATTGCCAGCAGGCTATGAACAACATTATGTGGACGGGAGACAGGCTAAAAATGATCGTTTTGCTGGGTTGTTGGATCGCTTGGGTTTTCCGGACTTAGCCGATCAAATCAGGAACGATCCTTCGATACTGATACCTGAGGAATTTAATGTTTTTAAAACTTGGACAGAGTATATTAATCGATTATTTGGCGTCATTGCCGGGTTCTTATTGTTGCTGTCTGCTTTCTTTGCCTTCACTTATGTTCGCTCCAAACCGATTGTTTTTATTTGGAGTGTAATCAATGTAGTCTTGGTAGGGATTCAAGGATGGTTAGGATCCGTGGTCGTCTCGACAAATTTGCTTCCATGGTTAATTACCGTCCACATGGTTTTGGCCCTGGTTATTGTAGGAGTGAGTGTTTATACTTATTTTAAAGCCAGATCCATTCGGGACAAGGATTTATTGATTAACCGTTCTACACCTGCGATTAAATGGTTAGCGGTTGTTTCGTTGCTATTAGTCTTGTATCAAGTGATATTAGGAACAGAGGTGCGGGAACATATCGATACCTTTTCTTCTGCCGCATTAACCGCTCCACGCAGTGAGTGGATTGAAATGTTAGGTTCAGTTTTGAGTTATCACCGTATTTTGGCTTATGTTTCAGCTCTCGTTGTGGTACTTTTATATATGTTGATTCGTTCGCAATTTGCAATCGGTTCATATCAGCGATTTTATAGTTTAGTCGTCGTGATTTTAGTCGCGACACAATTTGTGACTGGATATGCCATGTATCATTTTTCAGTACCTCCGGTCGCACAAACCAGCCATTTAGTTTTGGCTAGTCTACTTTTTGGAGCTCAATATTATTTAATGCTGCTCTTGGGTAAGGCGAGTCGATCATAAGGCTTGGTTATATTTGTATAATTGTTATGTCTGTAGAAAGAAGTAAACGTAGTGAAGATATTAAAGAGCAGACTGTATTGGGGAATACTCAAATGGTGTCCGGCACAATGACGTTTCGGCTATTTATGTCCGACTTGAAGAAGTTGGTTAAAATGCGGCTGACCATGACCGTTGTTTTTTCTGCTTCCATCGCATTTTTGATCGGCAGTAAACAGCAGGGTGACATCAATTGGATCAATTGGGTTGTACTTACGGTTGGAGGATTTTTAGTGACTGGTTCCGCGAATGGTTTTAACGAGATTATTGAAAAGGACTTAGATCGCATGATGAAGCGTACGTCCGATAGGCCGCTTCCTTCTGGTCGCATGACCACCGGACAGGCGCTGGTTTTAAGTTTATTGATGGGTATTATCGGAACTTACACCTTAGTGACTTTAAACTTTATCGCGGGCTTACTTTCTGTTTTTTCGATTATCTTGTATGCATTTGTGTACACTCCGATCAAACAGAAGTCCCCCATTGCGGTTTTTGTAGGGGCTTTTCCGGGAGCATTGCCTCCTTTGATCGGTTATTATGCGGCCTTCACACAAGATGGATTGGCCCAATTTAGTCAGACCAATGCGGCAGCGATTTTGATTATCCCGCTCATTTTGTTTGCGATTCAATTTGTGTGGCAATTTCCTCATTTTTGGAGTATTGCCTGGGTATTAGACGAAGATTATAAACGGGCTGGATTTAGATTATTGCCCACATTGAAGAAAGATAAAGTTTCAGCCTTTATGGTGTTCTTTAGTACCTTATTAATGATACCTGCGGGCTTATTGCCGTATTACTTTGGTTTTGGTGGGATTTATGTTTCCATCGTTTCGGTGTTGGGCGCGTTGCTTTTCAGTTGGTATGCTTTTCAATTGTTCAAAAAATGTGATACTGCATCGGCCAAAAAAGTAATGTTTACCTCATTCTTTTATTTACCGCTGATTCAATTAGCAGTTTTATTCGACTTTATAGCTATTTAAGCTTTTAATAATAGGGAATTAGAAAATGGCAGATCCTCAACATACACAAAAGATCGAAGACATCGCTCACCGAAAGGCCAAGAAATTTAGCCTTTGGTTGGGATTGATCGGGATGTTTATGATGTTCGCTGCACTTTCCAGTGGTTTCATCGTATACACCCAGGGAGGGATTGATAAGGGTATTAAAACAATTCTACCGAGTGCATTTATATATAGTACTATTGTCATCGTGCTGAGTAGCATCACCATGCATTTTGCCTATCGTTCCGCGAAGAAACTTCAGTTTAAGCAACAGATCTATTTGTTGATCGCGACGATTGCTTTGGGTATTGCTTTTTTCTTTATCCAGATTGAAGCATGGAGCATTTTGACCGCGCGCGGTGTCTATTTCATCAATACGAACGCTTCCCAGTCATTTATCTATATCTTTACTGGCATGCACCTGGCACATATTATTGCTGGGATTTTGGTCTTGGTGCGCGCATTATACGGTAAATTGAAAAATATTCCACAAGTTAACAACGTGTTTCGTATGGAATTAGCCGCTATATTCTGGCATTTTCTAGATGTTTTGTGGATATATATATATGTTTTCTTACTTTTGAACCAATAATTATAAATTAGCAAATAAGAATAGACAATGAGTACAACGTTATCACAATTGGATAAGATCAAAACCGGTGCTTGGAGCGGGGGAAGATCGCCCTTCAATCTGGAGTATGGAAAGATCATGATGTGGTCTTTCCTGGTATCGGATGCTTTTACATTTTCTGCGTTTCTGATTTATTACGGAGCCCAGCGCTTCGCTCATGTAGCTTGGCCGGATCCGGACAAAGTCTTTCAATCTATTCCGTTTATAGCGGATAGTGGGTATCCATTGGTCTTCGTGGGTATCATGACTTTTATCTTGATTATGAGTTCGGTCACGATGGTGTTAGCGGTAGAGGCGGGACATCGTGGTGCGAAGAAGGAGGTCATTAATTGGATGATATTGACGGTGATCGGTGGTTT
>DASRQK010000172.1:0-6832 GCA_035645875.1 Sphingobacteriaceae bacterium
GAAGCACCACTTATACTGGCATTATAGTCCTGATTCAGACCTACCCTATAGGTCTTTTTGTTCCAGTCCACAGTTCTGCCATCCAAGAAATTATCAAGTGCATTTCCCTGAAAGTCAATACGTTTAGCCCAAATACTTAGATCTGACTCCCCGTCCTGATTGGAACTGCTAGTATAACTACGCCATTCGTCAAGCGAGATATTTCCAGGGAGTTGTTCTGGTCTCATGAAGAATCCAGGCTGATTGGCATAAGAGGCTTGATATGCTTCATACAGGCCCGTTTCTTCGTTTACGCCATAAGTCCTCCTTTCAAACCAATCCTGACGATGTTGCAAATATTCCGCGGGACTGAACCTTTCCCTGTAATTACTGAGTTGGGCCAACCCAATATTCGTGGTAATGTTGATAGAGGGTTTACCCAATACCCCTCTTTTCGTAGTAATAAGAATAACCCCGTTTGCCGCCTTAGCTCCATATACTGCTGCCGCTGAAGCATCCTTGAGGACATCGATCTGGGCAATATCGTCGGGATTGATCTCTGAAAGTTCCCCGTAAAATTGCATCCCATCAAGAATGAGTAAGGGGTCGTTATGCCCCCCATCGGTATAAACCGAACGTTGCCCTCGTATTTGCATATTTCCTCCACCTTTGGCTGAAGCACTATAACCAACTTGCAAACCCGGCGTTCCACGCAAGATATCCTGCACTGTTTTAGGATTTTCATCGGCTAAATTGTCAGGGCGGACTTGAATAACAGAACCGGTCAGGTCTCTTCTCCGCATGGTACCGTAACCTACCACTACTACTTCTTCCAATGCCTGCGAATCTTCCTGCAGAATGATATTGAAAGATGCCTCATCAGCAGTATTCACTATCTGCTCTTCAAAACCAATATAGGTTATTCTCAAATTGGCTCCATCCTCTACCTCGAGAGAGAAGTTCCCATCAATATCCGTTACAGTCCCATTAGTGGTTCCAACTTCGACAATATTTGCCCCAATAATGGCTTCCCCAGTCTGATCCCTTATCACTCCTGTTACTCTTTTTTTCTGTTGCAATACGCCCAGGGTCACTTTTTCAGATTCTCCAACAAAAGAAGAGTTCATTGCAAATCCTTCTGAATCAATATGTGCAGCCTGAGAAAGAGAAGAAAAGAAAAGAAAATAAAAGAATAAGGTCGTTCTCTTGATTCTTAGAACATAGTGAAAATTATTGAGGGATTTCCCTTCAATAGAATGTTTTTTCATATTTTTATAATTTTCAATGTTAATAAATTTATAAAACAAATCCCTAAGCAACGAATTAACGCTGCACTTGTGCAGATCCAGTCAATTTTTCTGAATTAACAAACCTTGCCTTCCGACTATTTTTTATCAGAACCTCAATCCGTTTAGGAAAGGATTATACAATTGTTCTCCAAAATTCACAGAAGGGCGGTTCCCTTTCCCTCTGTGTTGCGGAAATTATTAAAATAACAAAATCAATCTAACTCTTTTATTTTGATATTGCGGAACCATACTTCATCCCCATGATCTTGCAGGAGAATCAGTCCCTCTTCGGCATTACCAAAATCGGGCCAATCTTTATATTTGCTAAAATTCACTAAAGATTTCCACATATGATTGTTCCGCCAATATTCAATAATTTTCACACCGTTCAACCAATGCTGGACATGATTACCATTGACAACTATCATGGCGGTATTAAAGATTCCTTCGCGGAAAGGCTTATCCTCGGGCGCGGCCATCAAGTCGTATAATGACCCCAATGTCCGGTTTCCTCTCACTCCTTTTTTCGCATCCGGGTGCTTATCATCGTCTAAAATTTGAAATTCGCACCCAATGGACGACCCTGGTCCTTGATTCATATTGGTGTCGACAAAATACTTAATACCGCTATTGGCGCCTTCTGTAATCTTGAAATCTACTTTCAGGATGAAGTTCTTATAGGGGCGGGTAGTAACAATATCCCCCCCATGTGCCGATTCACCGCCCCCGCTCTTATGTACCTTCAGTATTCCATTGTCAATAGACCACCCTTTAGTGGGAAAATGATCCAACCTGGCACCACGCCACCCTTCGGTGGTCTTTCCATCCCATAACAATTCCCATCCCTCATTCTTTTCATTCTCAGTGAGCGTATTTGCGGTCTCTTGTGCCCATACGAACACGGTTATTGCTAGCGTTAAAATTATTAGTACTGTTTTTTTAATCATAATTATAATTCGTGTGTTGATTTAATGATTTACTGGTGTGATTAGTGAATCAGATTTTATAAAAATCCTCCCATCCTTATATTATTGATTTATTACGTCATCAGGGGCAAAAGAACATCTTTCTTTCAATTCACCATGACACAATCGTCTCAATAAATATAAAAATTGTTCACGTACACATTATTCTTTCATTTTCTATGATTTAATTTATCCTCTAGCATTTTCATAAAATAACCACCGACCACGGAACGTGCTTTGAAGTTCTGCCTCTCCGCAGTGACCGTATCGTGCCAGTCACTGATAGGTACACGTGAAGAGGTTTCGTCCGCGTATTTATAGAGAGGGGCGATCAATGCGTCGAAGTCACTTCTTTCACCCGTGAGGACAGCCGTCCACATGACCCAGTCGGATTTGGTGTATGTGGCGCGGCTATCCAGGGGCAAACCATATTCATTTTGTAAGGTGAGGTAATAGGCCACCTCTTTCAGGGCAATTTCCGGATTAAAGACATTAAATCCTAATAATCTATCCCATATCATATTGTATTTCTGACTCCAGGTGCCGGGTTTGTCGAAAGTAAGTTTATAATGATCGCCATCACGCGCCATTTTTTCCCATTCAACAGCCATTTCACCGGCGATACCCAAATATTTCTGTCCTACATCACTTTTTCCCAACATTAAGGCTACCTTACCATAGGAAGCGACTCCCATAATGGCTTTGATCGAGAGATTCGCGTTATGTGCGAGATGTCCTGCAAAATCATCGGTACATAGCTGATCATCAGGATCCAGTCCCTCTTCTACCAAGTAGTCGGCCCAAGTGGTTAGTATATTCCAATGCTGGTCGGCATAATCGGCATTTCCTTCCATTTCGGCAATAGCAGCTGCCAGGATCAGCATATTGCCCGCCTCCTCCACGGGCATATCTTCCCCATAAGTTTGCCCGTTACCAAGGGGGTAGGTGCCTATATCATGAGCAGGAAAGGGCTTAGTCCATCTTCCACTTTCACTGTAATAGAATATTGGATTCATCATTCCTTTTACCAAATCAGGATTATAAATCAGGAATAAGGGAGAAGAGGGGTAGGTTATGTCCACTGTTCCGATAGAGCCGTTGCTATTATTCTCTTTCGAGAGGAACAGAAGCGTCCCGTCTTCATCTTTCACTAATTTATGCGCGGCAATAGCTTGGCGGTAGACCAGTGCTGCCAGTTCGGCATACTTCTTCCCTCCCACTCGTTCAGCATCGGCCATCATGCTCCGGTTAAAATCATCGCAACGGTCCATGATCGACACGTAGTCAGTTTCCGCGTTTTTAAACGCTTGGAAAATGTCCACTGTACCATCCTTCGTCCAATATCCTTTCAGGTTGTTCTCGAAATATTGCACGGAGTAGATATCGTCATAACCTAGCATGATAAAACCAGTTTTTATATCTGATCCCACTTCTCCTAAATCACGGCTGTAAGCCAGCAATGTCATTTCTTCCATCATATTCACGGAAAGTTCCGCTGGTATTGTTGCCGGGATATGTCCTTCTGTCTGAAAAGCCTCTTTAATATCCCAATAATTTCCAAAAGTCAGGGTGGCATCATCATTGACAGTACCGGTCAGGTAAAAATAGCCCCAATCGATACGCACAGCATCTCCACTCTTCTGGAGCATAGGCTGCTCAACAGTGCCTGTTTTCAGGAAAGTTCTTCCTTCTTTTTCAATCTTCTCGAACCCAACTTCCTGGCTGTCATCGTGAACCGCCCACTGAGGTGTCGCTTCAAAATAGACCTGCACATCGTGCGACGTTCCATCTTTCGATTTTACCTGATAAGAGACGTAGCTAATCGGTCGGGAAACTAGCGTTAAATCGTCCAACAGCAAAGGAGTAGTAAAGATCACATCCAACTCCACGGGTCCACAATCAAACGTGTAAATAGTCTGTGTAGGCAACAAGCTTACCGACCTCTGTTCTGCCGTGCGGTGGAAAGACACTTTGCCTTCTTCATGTTCGTACAACCCAAAATCAACATAAGCCCCTCCGGTTCTATTATGACAATGCACGGTAATAATATTCTCTCCTTTCACGAGGGTAGCTTTCACTTCGTCGGAAAGTTCTTCCAAAACGTTATAATTCCACGAATAGCCGGTTTCAACCACCTTGATCCCGTTAATATACAGTTCAAAAATATCGTCGTGCGAATATTGCAAGTAAATATTTTTATTACTCACATTTTCATCTAAGTTAAATGTACGCCTTACCCAAATATCTTCTGTTTGCCACAACGCGGAAAGATGAGGCTCATTAGGTGTGCCAAAAGCAGCATCCCCTATTAGCCAGTCATTGTCATTGAAAATAGGGCTTCTCCATTCTTCCCCGACAGGTTTACTAAAAGTATACCTGGCCTCCCATTTTTCTTCACGGGCAGTAGGCAATAAAGTCCTTAACGGCAACCGAGTGGTTCCCATGAACCGGTATACTTCACCATCTACCCTTAATGCGCCTAACAAGGGAAATTCCTTGTCGGTCCAGTGCCGAGGCTGTTCATCATACAGGTTATCCGTGTATGACCAAGCATTAAAATAAGGATCCACCGTAACCAACGGGTAGGCTGGTGCGCGAAGCCCTGTAGTGAGGTCAGTGGAAATTACTTTGATTTCGGGTGTACTTTGATGACATCCAGAACAGAGGATAATTGAAAAAAACAATAAGACTAAAATGCTTTTATTCATATGATTATTATTATTTTTTAAAGGTATAAATCTCCGCTACTGTTGTTAATGATTACTATGGATATTTATTCTATTCTCTTTATTAATCCATTTTCACAATAGTCCATTCTATCAACATAAATAGAACGTTGTATGGTTCCATCAGCGAGTATATTTGGTTTATAGTAAAAGAGATACCATTTGCTATTAAATTGCTCAATAGCACCTTGATAAGCAAATCTGATTTCTCTATCATAATGTAGCATACCAATATACTCCCATGGGCCGTTGATATTGTCGCTCACAGCATATCCAATCGAATAGGGATTAAAATGTTCGAATGAAAGAAAATATTTCCCATTATTATGCACCCACGGGCCTGCAAAATACTGAGGCAAATTTAATTTTTCAGGGCTTCCGTCAAATTCTACCATATTATCCTTTAATTTGACATAATAACACTCGCCACCTCCCCAAAACATATAAGCTTGACCATCCCTATCAATAAATACTGCAGGATCAATATCTCCCCATTTTTTCGGACTCCGTTTCCAATCATCGGAAATCAAGGGTTTTCCCAAAGCATCTTTAAATGGGCCAGTGGGCGAGTCAGATACCGCTACGCCAATATATTTAGGACGATTGATAAAATTGCCGAGAGTAACATACCAATAAAATTTACCATTCTTTTCCACGACATGTGAAGCCCATGCTTGGCTATGCCCAGGCGCCCATTCAAATGCATTCAAGCTTAAAGGAACAGGATATTCTTTCCACTTTTTCAAGTCGGTGGTCGAATAGACCAACCAGTTATTACTTCTCAAACTCCTTGCAGGTGAACCGGGTAGATCTTCTGTCACATAAAGATATAGTGTCTTCCCTTGCACTAACGTGGCGGGATCTGCCAAAGACTTATCCATAATAACGGGATTATCCATGGCCAAACGCGTGTTTTTCCTGACAGAACAGGAGACGCACAAAAGCAGTGCTAGTAAGAATTGAATAATTGTTTTCATTTTCAAGTTTATTAAATCAAACAATAATCGCGCACATTTCCGATCACATAATCTTTAGTCGACGAATCTTCGACGATCTATCTCCATTCAATCGGAGTTTAAAACAAATTAGACTTTGCTCCTTTTGCTTACCGCAACAATTCATTTCTCTTGAAATGATATCTTCGTCGTGGGATAGGCAACGGGTCTCCGGTAGCAATCTCCCATTTCAATAGTTCTTCTAACAAATCAATCTTCGCCGAAGTGTACGCTTCGTTGTTAAAAAGATTGTTTAACTCCAACGGGTCTTTTACCAGATTGTATAGCTCCCCATTCCCGTTCATATCAAAAATCAATTTCCAGTTTCCTTTTCTTACCATCTTGGTAAACCCGCTTTGTGTCCAACTATTGAGTTCATCGAAGAAATACTTGTTTTTAGAAATAGCTCCTTCCGCTAAATAGTCCGTACCGTCCTCTCGTGTATAGAATTGTCCACCGTATCCATGTTCAGCATAGATACTATTAAACAACTCTTCCGGGTAGGGTTTCCCTTGGAGCAGGGGCCACAAGCTACGTCCTTGCACTCCTGTAGGGATCGGCGCATCGATAATCTCACAAATTGTTGGGAAAATATCCACGATAGAGACGTGCGCGTCATGTGGACTCGAGGATTTTTTTATACCCGGGCCAGTCCACTGCATGGGAATACGGGTAGCTATTTCGTCGAGACCCGCTCCTTTCTTCATCAGGCCATACTCACCCACGTAATCCCCATGATCGGATATAAAAATGAAGATGGTATTATCATACACGCCTTGCGCTTTCAAATTCTCGACAAAACGTTTGATCTGATCATCAATCATTCGCAACATTCCAAGGTAAATGAAACGCAACTCTTCCAATTGCTCTTCATACCC
>DASRQK010000173.1:0-4901 GCA_035645875.1 Sphingobacteriaceae bacterium
AAGTAGAAAAAATCTCCGGAATCAGTACCGAAGAGTTTAAGAAGAAGTATCTTAATGCAGGCGTTCCTGTAATACTGCAGGATTTTGTCAGCAAAGATAGTCCAGCTTGGACAAAATGGAATTATGACTATTTCAAGGAAATAGCCGGAGATAAAGAGGTGTCACTTCTCGGGAAGGAAGATGCTTCCAATGATCATGCGGCCAGTATCCCGGTCGCTAAAATGAAATTCGGGGAGTACCTGGATCTCATTGAAAGAGAGCCGACCGAACTTCGGATCTTTTTATTCAATCTGATGAAACTCAAGCCGGAGTTAAATAAAGACATTATTTACAATGACCCTACTGGGGGAAAAGTACTGCAGTGGTTGCCCTATTTGTTTTTCGGAGGCCAAGGTTCCAGTACACGAAATCACTTTGACATCGACATGTCACATGTTTTCTTGACCCAATATAAAGGGGTGAAGAAAATCTGGCTGTTCCCACTGGATCAATCCGATTTGATGTATAAGCTTCCCTATAATTTTCATGGAATCGCGAATTTAAAAAATCCGGACTTCGAAAAGTTTCCAGCTTTGAAATACTTGAACGGCTATGAAGCGGAAATCCACCCGGGTGAGACGCTATTTATGCCTTCAGGCTGGTGGCATTACATTCAATATCCAACTGAGGGGTATTCCATTTCCGTGCGCGCCCTACCGTCTAAAATCTATGATAAATGGCGCGGATTCCGGAATCTGGTGATTACCCGTCACTTTGATGACACCATGCGTAAGGTGTTTAAAGACCGCTGGTTCCAGTATAAAATAAATACGGCACAGCGCAGAGCGAAGCGCGCCTTACAAAAGGTAAGGTAATTTATTATTTTAACCAAAAAAAAAACGGTGGCGATTGATTTCGCCACCGTTTTTTTATTTCAACTACCGGACCCGATTCGGATCCGCGGGCTGCTTAATGTTCTTGTAAGGGTACGTCTTCATCTCCTCCAGAAGCAAGTCGATCGTGCGCTCCAATTGAGGATCGCGACCCTGTAACAGGTCTTTTGGATATTGTTCCACGAAGATGTCCGGTGCCACGCCTTCATTCTCAATGATCCAATTTCCTTCTGTATCGTAGATACCAAAGTTAGGCGAAGTGATTCGACCGCCATCCAACAAAGGGGGATAACCGCTGATACCGACCAGAATTCCCATGGTGGTACGTCCTACCAGCTTGCCCAATCCTCTTCCCCGGAACATATATGGCATCATATCTCCTCCGGAACCGGCATTCTCATTGATGATCATGGCTTTCGGCCCATAGATGCCATTGCCAGGCGTATTGAAACCGCGTCCGTCACGGATCGCCCAACCACTGATTTGCTCGCGTGCTAACAGGTCGATCACATAATCGGCCACCCAACCCCCGCCATTGTTCCGCTCGTCGAGTAAAAGTGCTTTTTTATCCATCTGAGAGAAGTAATACCGGTTAAAATAGGTGTAACCTTCGGCGCCGGTATTGGGCATATAAACATAAGCGATCTGCCCTTTACTCAGCTCATCCACTTTCCGACGGTTAGATTCCATCCAGTCCATACGCCGAAGAGACATTTCGTTCTGGAAACTAATCGGAAGCACAACCACTTCGCGGGATCCGGCCATTTCCGGACGATCATTGAGGGTCAATGTCACTTGCCTATCCACCGAATTCTCTAAGAAATAATGGATATTATCCGATGCGGTCAGCGGCTTACCGTTGATGGCCAAAATGTATTGGCCAGCTGAAATATTCAAGGCTGGTTCCGCTAAAGGTGCTTTGAAGGATGGATTCCAATCTAAGCGAGTGAAGATTTTCGAAATTCTATAACGTCCATTCTCCAATCTGTAATCTGCACCCAAGACACCCGTGCTGACCGAAGGGGTAGAAGGTTCGTCGCCCGGATATATGTAATTATGTCCGACGACCATTTCACCCATCATTTCATTCAGTAAATAACCCAAGTCGTTCCGGTGGTTTACATGAGGAAGGAATTTTTCGTACTTGGTTTTCATGGCGGGCCAATCGGCTCCGTGCATATTCTCCACGTAAAAATATTCCTTCTGCAGCGACCAGACTTCATTGAATATCTGATTCCATTCTGCGACAGGATCGACCAATTGCTTGGTGCGCCCCAAGTCGATTTTTCCGGTCTCGGGGGTAGCCGGCTTTTGGCCAGCATTTACAATGTAGTAATTCCCTCTGGCCGAATAAATCATTTTCTTTCCGTCGGCGCTGATTTGGAAACCCCTGGCGCCTTCGATCAATGTTTTATTTTCTTTCTTTTTTAAATCATAAGCTCCTATGGTCGCTCCCCGGCTATAAATCAGCAGATCGGCTACACTTCCGTCCAAACGATACGATCCGGCGGGCAAAGGCAAGGCGATGATGCGGTTATTAACGTTTTGAACGTCAATTTTTGTCGTCTTCTCATCACCATTTTCGTCCTTCTTATCGGCGTCCTTTTTTGCCGTCGTGTCCGACTTCACGGTTTCTTCGTCACTCTGTGGCTTGAAAATAGAAGGCGTATCCTCGGAAAGAATAAAGGCATAGACGTTATATGAAGTCGGGCGTTCATAGGCCGACATGTGCAATCCGGAATTGGTCAAACCAATATTGGTACTGGCCGAGAAGAATAGATATTTGCCATCCCTGCTGAATGAAGGACCACGCACACTACTCATCCCATCGGTAATTTGATGTATTTGACCATTGTCCAGATGATAAAGGAACAAGGCAGGCACCGCATTCGGGAGAGTCTTGATGTACCCTATCCATTTGGAATCCGGTGACCAGGTAGGCTGAAAATGATTATAGGTCCTTCCCGTGTGTGCACCCAGACGATCATCGTCCACTTTCACCACCTTCTGGGTTTCAATATCCACATAATACAGGTTCAAATGGCTGTCATTGTAGAACAATTTTTTACTATCCGGCGACCAGGTGGGATCAAAATAAAAAGTCGAGCTCCCCAATGGAATCCGAACGGTTTCTTTCCGACCCGTCTGATCTTTTAAGATCAAATCATATTTTCCACTCGCATCTGAAATGTAAGAAATCCATTTTCCATCGGGAGACCAGGCGGGGAAACGCTCATGAGACCCCGGGGAGTCCGAAATGTTTCGAACATCTCCATGTTCTTTGGGTGCAGTGAAAATCTCGCCCCGGCTTTCAAACAAGGCACGTTGACCCGTTGGCGAAATGTTATATGCCCTGATCTGCGTACTGACATCCACATAGTGAGGACGCTTGTATAATGCGTCCGGATGGATACTGATTCGAAGTACCTGGGTACTCCCCGTATTCGTTTCCAAGGTGTGAATACGACCGGCTTGTTCGAAAACCAAAGTTTGTCCATGGCCCTGCAAAGTCCGCACATCGTAATCCTTAAAATTGGTCAGCTTCGCCACTTGTTTACTGCTCACATCATAACTGTAAACATTCACGATCTGATCGCGATCGGATAGAAAATAGACCTTGCCGTCATTCATCCAAACCGGTTTTACATCGTTTGCTTGTTCACCAGGAACAATTTCGATGTCGTGGGTTTGGGTGTCGAAGATCCAAATGGAGGGCATGCCACCACCGCGGTAACGCTTAAATGCTACGCGATCTCTTTCGGTCGGGTCTGTATTTTTGATGTAAGCCCAATAACGTCCATCTGGGGATGGGGATCCTTGATAGGCTTCTGGCATCAATAGTGGCTCCGACAGGGTGCCATCGGTTTTGACCTTGTGTAAACGAGGGCTTAATGCATATTGATAATCTCGGGTCGACGTGAAATACACTTCCGAATCATTGAGCCAACCACGAACCACATCAGGCCCAGGATGGTACGTGAGTCGACGGGGCTCTCCACCCTGAATCGATAGGGTGTATACATCGGTATTCCCGTCGTAATTCCCTGTAAAAGCTACCTGAGATCCGTCCGGCGAAAAGACAGGATTCAACTCCACGCCAGGATTGATGGTTAATCGTTTGGGGTTACTCCCATCCCGATCAGCTAACCAAATATCGCCTCCATATACAAAAGCGACGTGCTCAGCACTAATACTGGGATTTCGAAGTAGCAGGGTCTCCTGCGCCTTCAGGTTTGCAGCACCCAGTAACATCGTTACCAGTGCCAAAGATAAAACGCTAATGAACTTCATAAATTAATTATAGATTGAAATAGGGACAAGATAAGGAACTAGGACCAAATTATATAAAATTCAAAGATCCGTATTGATTTTTTTACTATTATTGTATAAATCAAATAGAGACCTTCTTATTATATAGACGATGAATTCCCGAAGTTGTTACACGTTATGTTTATTATTGATCCTGAGCTTCTCCACCAAAGCGCAAGTGCGGTATGATGGAGGTATTCGGGCCTTTCAAGTCAAGGAGAATTTGATTAAAAATGATAAACTTGCGATCATTGCCACGGATTCCTTGGGTCATCCCCAAGAGTCGGTCAACGGCACATTTCTGTTTGCTATCAATGGTTTTGAACATGAACTTACCTTTAATGAGGGGGTGGGAATTGCTCCGAATAAAATAGAGTCATCGGTATTTGTCTTCATTAAACATCAAAATCATTACGGTTCCAATGGACAGTTATATTACGTGCATAAAAGTGAGGACGGCATCAATCCCATTCATATTAACTGGTATTATTTGATCCTTATTCCTCTCATTATTATTTTGATAGGCTATTTGTTCCGGCGCTTTTTAATGGTCGCTATCGTCGTACTGATTATTTGGTTTGTTTTTAATTATTCAAAGGGTCTGGATCTGCCGAACTTCCTGGATACCATCGTCCATGGCCTGAAAGAAATGGTGGGAAGCTAATATGACTCAAATGATTTCGGCAAAACCGCTTAAAATTCTCAAGGCTTCGGCCGGGT
>DASRQK010000174.1:0-4144 GCA_035645875.1 Sphingobacteriaceae bacterium
ATGTCCGGACATTTGTGCATTAGGGTTTTTCGCGTTTCGAACGATAGTTTACTTGAGATCGATTAGATTACGGTAATATAAATTTTTAAATTCACCTCATCACCCGTTACCTAAAAAAAGATTTAATAATAAAGATTTAATCTTAAGTTTCACTATTGATGCTTAGCGGTGTATACTTTTGTAATAATAATAACTCCCAGTTTTTAATCGGTTTAATAATGAAGAGAACTTTGAAATCCATAAAATGTCAACATCATGAAGCCCAGCGATGTTGAAAAATTAGAACTGGAAGCCTTAGCGCGTGGGGACAGCGATGCATTTGATTCGATCTATCATCGGTATCATCAATCAATCTATGCCAATATTTTTCGAATCGTTCGCAGGTCGGATCATGCGGAAGATATTTTACAAGACGTATTTGTCACACTTTGGCAGTATCGACACAATTTGAACCAAGACCGACCCGTAGCCGGTTGGTTGTTTGTCGTTAGTTACAATAAATCATTAACATTTCTTCGACAACAATTACGAGTTGCGGTTCAATATATCGATGACATTGATTACCATGGAACACACACAACACATTGAACAACTCATCACTAAGTTTTGGAAGGGAGACGCCTCTGAAGGAGAAACCAAGGAATTGTTGGTGTATCTGGCAAGTCATTCACATGATCCGGAGTGGAGGCAGTTATTCGAACAGTGTTTCGAACGAGACTGCGCGGATGACCATGCGGTTCGGCTCATTTCATCGGAAAAATCGACCAATATGCTTCGACAAATCCATGAATCTGCAGACATACCTAAAAGGATTCCCGTTAGGCGTTTGTGGGTATCGACATTGTTATCAGTGGTTGGACGAGTCGTGAGAACGATTTGATACATCAACGTTCAGATTGCCCTGTTAAAATTCTTTGTCTCCAAATTCACTCTTGTTAAATTCAGTAGATTCCATACCCGCCTCTACTCCGTATGCCTCGGCGGCCTGGGTATTGGTGTAGGTACGATATAGGGTGGAGTCGTTATATATGCTGTTAACCCGATTAATGGCGTTTGCGGTATGGCGGCCAATTCCGCCGCATCGATCAACTCGGGCAGCAATTCAGGATCACCCTCTTCCAATACTTCCGAGTGCCTACCTGCCATGAACGGATTCATCATGCTCGTGGTCGTTCGCTCTATACGCCTGCTATATCCCACTTTCCATTGGTATCCGCTACTGGGTTCTTACATCACATTAAGTGAAGGGAACAAATACCACTGGTTAAAGGAGTAGGTAGTTCCGCCTGCTTCTTCCAATTGCCGGTCGGTGTGTTCCAGTCGCAGGCCCGCATGGTAACTCCATCGATCGCCAGATTTATTGTATTGTGTAAACACTGAATGGACATTTCTGTTGAGGTCGATGTTCCCTCCGTATTCGGGTCGTATGGTAAAATCCGGTGTGCCCACCACCTTCTCGTTATAAGCAAATTCACCCACGTGCATCAGGGTAGCGACATTGTTCTGCAAGGAATTCGTTTCATGAAGCAACTCCCTGAATAAATGCACCAAATCGTTACTCTGATGCTGCTTCAAGTCCACCAGCTGGGCAACCTCCAATTTTTTTTCCACCTGCTCCTTTAATGGAGTAAGCCGCAGGCAATTCAGTGCACTTATATGTGATAACACGTTTTTTAGTTCCTGATCCAAAGACTGTTGAAGAAAACCCTTTCTAAGCAGCAATACATAGCCTTCGGGTTCAACGGTAATGTCCCAATGATTTTATTTTTAATGGCTATCTGTTCCAACGCGTGCATAGATTTTGAAAAATCAAAGGTACTCAAAGTCATCAAGCCCAAGAAATGCATTATAAATGTCCGAAAAAACGGCCGTGTTTAGGAAAGTTCTATACAGTTGGGCCAATGCGCTAAACTTATAAACTTTAGCTTTCATTTCTGCCATGTCCCTGGCGAAAAAGGGACTAAGACATAGTGGAATAGCCAAAAACCCTAATGCACAAATGTCCGGACATTTGTGCATTAGGGTTTTTCAAGTTTCGAACGATAGTTTTTCGAACGATAGTTTATTGATCCACGTTCAGATGGGATTCATCCACGGAATCGGACCATTCGAATAGTCGAATGCTTATACCGAAGTATATCCACCATCGATTGGCAAGGTAACATCTGTTATAAACGAAGCGTCATCACTAGCCAGGAATAACACCGTTCTGGCGACCTCACGAGGTTCTCCTAAACGTCCGATCGGGTGCAGGTTCACTAAATTATCCACGACTTCCTTAGAAAGCGTTTCAATCAATGGCGTTTTAATGTATCCCGGAGCGATAGCCACCGCACGGATTCCATATTTACTGACTTCCGAGGCAATTTGTTGGGTCAATAATTTCACGCCGCCTTTAGAAGCGGAATAGGCCGCCAATCCTTCCCGCGCCACCAAACTGTGGATGGATCCCGAATTGACGATCACGCCACCAGTACCTTGCTTGCGAAATTGACGAATCGCATAACGGTCTGATAAATAAACACTTTTTAGGTTTATGTCAATAACTTTTTGCCAAGCATCAGACTCCAAATCTTCAACAGTCGACTCGATGTTAATACCCGCATTGGCGAACATGACATCCAATTTACCGAACTTGGCCACGGTTTGCTCCACCAAATTTTTGACATCCGCCTCCTTGCTCACATCAGTTTTCACAAAAATGGTCGAGTAACCCTGATCATTCAAGCTTTTTGACAATTCGGCAGTTTTATCCGAAATGTCGGCCAACACCACTTTAGCGCCTTCTTTAACAAATTCCAAGGCCGTCGCTTCTCCTAAACCACTTCCTGCACCAGTTACAATAACTACTTTTTCTTCAAATGAAGATATTCACCTATGTTAAGAACCTAAATTGACCAAAGAGATGAAGGTCATGATCAGCGGCCGGTGAATGCCGCAGCGCAGCGAGGACCAGACGTCTCCAAACCCGAGTTCTATTAAATTAATCCAACCCTACAAATTAAATTAATCCAACCCTACAAACCCGCCCAGATGGGAAATGTGTTTGGAGCGGCCTCCGCAGCGCAGCGAGGACCAGACGCCTCCAAACCCGAGTTCTATTAAATTAATCCCACCATCCAAACCCGCCTAGATGGGATATGTGTTTGGAGCGGCCTCCGCAGCGCAGCGAGGACCAGACGTCTCCAAACCACATTTCCCATCAATTCATGATCCTAGGACTAAAATCCGTATGGCTATTAATCAATCGACCTTCCTTCCCGAAGAACAATTCCTGGAAACTCAACGTCGTCGTACTGTCTATTTTCCGATAGAACTTATCAGCAGAAACCTCATCTAAGTTTTCAAAGCCACAGGCTTCCATGATCTCAATCGTCGCACGGATGGTGTTTTGATGGTATTGCGCCACCCGGACCTGCTTCAGATTCACATCCAAACCTTTGTAGAGTTTGGGGTTCTGGGTAGCCACACCCACAGGACAGGTATCTTCATTACATTTCAAGGCCTGAATACAGCCCAATGCGAACATCATTCCGCGCGCGCTGTAGCAGGCATCGGCCCCCAAGGCGATCACTTTCAAGATGTCGAACCCGGTGATGATCTTCCCGGAAACGATGATTTTAATGTCTTTTTTGATACCGAAGGTGATTAGGGTTTTGGTCACAAAGGTCAATGCATCATATAAAGGCATCCCGATGCTATCCGTAAATTCCAAGGGAGCAGCACCTGTACCACCCTCTGCACCATCCAGCGCGATGAAGTCTGGAATGATCTGGGTGGTCGTAATGGCATGACAGATATCCACGAATTCCTGCTTATCCCCGATACACATTTTAAAGCCCACCGGTTTATGGCCGGAGAGGGACCGCATTTTACCGATAAAGGACATCATTTCCACCGGTGTAGAAAACGCGCTATGGCCCGGAGGCGACATGACGTCAGTATGTGGGATGACGTGACGAATCGCCGCGATTTCAGGCGTGTTTTTAGCTGCAGGAAGAATACCACCGTGTCCGGGCTTAGCCCCTTGGGACAATTTCAGTTCGATCATCTTCACTTGCGGACGGGCCGCGTTCTTCGCGAACAGCTCCTCCGAAAAATTACCCTGCTCATCCCGGCATCCGAAATATCCCGTACCGATCTG
>DASRQK010000175.1:0-2778 GCA_035645875.1 Sphingobacteriaceae bacterium
TGTGCTGCTCTTATTTTTCAGCAATAATCCCAACGACCGGCACCTGATGGTGGCCCAAACCTTCCCCATCGTCATCATTTTGGTCCTAATTTGGTTTACCATCGCCTATTTTGCGCACAATTCCATTATACGCTTAGCGACCGGAGCGAAAAGGCTGGAAAGAAGGGATAATAAACGGGTGTATAATTTGGTGGAAAACCTCTGCATCAGTCAGGGCATCCCGATGCCTAAGGTACAGATCATTGAGGATCAAGCGCTGAATGCTTACGCCAGTGGGATCAATGAAAAAACCTACACGGTCGCGCTATCCAGAGGTTTGATTGAACAGTTAGATAATTCGGAATTGGGGGCCGTCATTGCCCATGAATTGGCCCATATTCGAAATCGGGATACGCGTTTATTAGTCATAACCATCATCTTTGTAGGAATTTTCGCTTTTGTTAGTGAAATCGCGCTCCGCTCTTTTATCTATGGGGGGCATCGCACGCGCTCCAGAAACAATAACGGAGGTGGCGGGATCGCCTTGATTGTAGTCGTGCTGGTCACCGGAATTGCATATTTCATATCCCGGTTGCTCAAATTCGGCATCTCCCGCAAAAGAGAATACATGGCAGATGCCGCGGCCGCAGAAATGACCCGTAATCCCGGGGCACTCGCGTCGGCACTGCGCAAAATTTCGGAAAACCCATATGTCCGCGGTATTCGAAACGATGACGTCGCCCAATTATTTATCGATCATCCCACGCCGAAGAAGAAGAAGAAGAAGAAATCCTGGTCATTCCAGCGGCTTTTTGCCACACATCCACCGATTGAAGAGCGAATTCGAATTCTGGAAAACTTTTAAAATTCGTATTTTTACGAAACTATTAAATACGACACATTAAAACACATACGCTATGAAACTAAAAATCGCTGCCCTTGTGGGCTCATTGAGGAAAGACTCATTGAATAGAAAAACAGCCGAAAATATGATTCGCCTGGCTCCGGATCATTTGGAAATGGAAATCGTGGAGATCGGTCATTTACCTCATTATAATGAGGATTTGGATACAGAAAACCCTCCTGCTGAGTGGACTGAATTCAGAGCTAAAATCAAATCCTTCGACGGGGTATTTTTCTTCACACCAGAATATAATCGCTCCGTATCGGGCGCGCTGAAAAACGCACTTGATGTGGGCTCGCGTCCTTATGGTCAAAGCGTATGGGATAAAAAACCTGCAGCAGTAGCCAGCGTATCCAAGAGCCCTTTGGGCGCTACCTTGGCTAATCATACCTTAAGGCAGTCCTTGGTTTTTTTAAACATGCCGGTCATGCAGCAGCCCGAGATTTACATCGGAAATTCGCATAAATTGTTCCAAGACAATGGACAGGTCAAAGCCGATTCGGAAGAGTTTTTCAAGCAAGTCATCGAAGCCTTTGCGGCTTGGGTGGAGAAAACCCGATAATCTCTTCCCGCATAGACTTTATTAACACAGGTGAATTCCTTCTGAAATATACCTGTGTACCTTTGTACCATAATCAAAACAAGGAGTATTATGGAAAATAAAGTTTTAGGATTACACCATATCACGGCCATCGCTTCAGATGCCCAAAAGAACCTCGATTTTTATACAAAGGTCTTGGGTCTTCGTTTAGTAAAAAAAACCGTCAATTTTGACGATCCCGGTACATATCACTTTTATTTCGGAAACGAATCGGGTGAGGCCGGAACGATTTTGACCTTTTTCCCTTGGCAAGGGATGGGCAGAGGTAGAGTCGGTCGAGGCATGGCGACGCATATCACTTATTCCATCCCACAGGGAGCTTTGGATTTTTGGAAATCCCGTCTCGCCGCACACGAAATCCCCTACACAGAGAACGTTATATTCGGCGAAAACTATATCGCTTTTCAGGATCCGGATGGCTTAGAGCTTCAGTTTGTAGAATCCATGGATGCGGATCCCCGCCGTGCTTGGTTCACAGATGAGGTAGACGAAACGGTTGCACTCAGGGGCTTCTATGCGACCACATTGACCCTACAAAACAAGGAGGCGACAGAAAAAGTATTGACCGATATTCTGGGCTACACCCTATTGAAGCAGGAGGGAAACCGATATCGCTATGCGACCAATACCGTAGAAACGGCGCGCTACCTGGATATCATCGAAAATCCAAAGGCGACTCGCGGGAACAATGCAGCCGGGACGAACCACCACATCGCGTTTCGGGTCAAAAATGAAGAAGACTTGATGGAAATGCGCAAAAAAGTGCTGTCATCCGGGCTCAACATTACCCCAAAAATAGATCGGGATTATTTCTATTCCCTGTATTTCCGGGAGCCAGGCGGTGTATTGTTCGAGATTGCGACGGATAATCCCGGTTTTACAATCGATGAGCCTTTAGCCGATTTGGGTCAAAGCCTGAAGCTACCCAAGCAATTCGAGGGTGCACGAACTGAAATAGAGGCTGTTTTACCAAAATTAGGATGATCATGAGGCACGAATTGAACATTGTACAGGCCGGCAAGGCATTGAACGAAGCCAATAAGGCGCTGATTATGATCCATGGACGTGGTGGAACTGCGGAGGATATCTTAGGGTTGTCCGCACATTTAAACACCGAAGATTTTGCGCTTTTGGCGCCGCAAGCCACCCACCACACCTGGTATCCACATTCCTTTATGGCGCCAACGGAGAGTAATGAGCCTGGCCTCAGTTCGGCGTTGGACACTGTGAAAGCGACTGTTAAAATGGTGGAAGATGCCGGCATCGCGAGCGAGAACACCTACTTCTTTGGCTT
>DASRQK010000176.1:0-4873 GCA_035645875.1 Sphingobacteriaceae bacterium
ATTATTTTGGCACCTGTTCCCACATAGACGCCCTCATGTATGAACACTTCGCCGGAAATGTTCACCGAAGGCATAAAGGAAGAGTAGCTTCCGATAGACGCCAGTGTCTTTATCGGCCGCTGGAACTCGGTGGCATTCCGGGCGGTGGTGACGGAGGATTTGGGGGATGAGGGGGATGAGGGGGAGAATGGCTACCGGAAAGAGGTATAGGTGATAGGCCATTTCCTGTGATCCGAAAATGTCCGGACATTTTCGGATTAGGGGTTTAGCCGTTTGAGGCATAGATGAAGTGGCGAATTCCCGAAAAACCGACACTATCCCATAAAGTGTGTAAGTTGAAAAGTTAGGCTTGGATTTACAATCTGAGCCTTTCTTCAAAAATAAGAATAAACTGGTTAAGAACAATACCCCAATTATGGATCGGCATGGTCCATTTTTTCGTGGCTTCTCTCCATGCCAGGAAAACCGACTTCAGAACAGCGTCATCTGTCGGGAATGACATTTTGTTCTTGGTATATTTCCTGATTTTCCCGTTGAGATTTTCGATCAAATTGGTGGTATAAATGATTTTTCTGATCTCCAGCGGGAAGTCAAAAAACACGGTCAGTTCGTCCCAGTTATCCCGCCAGGATTTTATGGCATAGCTGTATTTGGATTCCCATTTTTCGGCAAAATCATTTAACGCAAGTTCTGCGGCCTGTTTGTTTACGGCAGTATAAATATGCTTCATATCGGCCGTGAACTGCTTTCTGTCCTTCCAGACAACATATTTGCAGGCGTTCCGTATCTGATGGACCACGCATATCTGGGTTTGCGATTGAGGAAAAACGCTCCGTATGGTCTGGGTAAAGCCGTTCAGGTTATCGGTTGCCGTGATCAGGATATCTTCTACGCCACGGGCTTTCAAATCGGTCAAAACTCCCATCCAAAAGCTGCTGCTTTCATTTTTTCCCAGCCACATGCCCAGCACTTCTTTCCGCCCTTCACGGTTGAGACCCACAGCCAAATAGATCGTCTTGTTAATTACCTTAGAATTATCCCGAACCTTGAATACAATACCGTCCATCCAGACAATAAGGTACTGGTCATCGAGCGGTCTGTTCTGCCAGCTGGTCACTTCACCGGCCAAAGCATTGGTGATCCGGGATATGGTTGAAGTAGACACATCAAAATCGTACATCTCCTTGATCTGTTCCTCGATATCGCTAACACTCATCCCTTTAGCGTAAAACGAAATGATCACATTTTCCAGGCCCTCAATGATATTGTGCCTTTTGGGAACCAGTACTGGATTAAAGGAGCCCTCACGATCTCTGGGAACTTTGATCTCATCCTCGCCAAAGGACGTTTTTATCTTTTTGGTCCCGTGACCGTTCCGATAGTTACCATGAATGCTCTTTTCATGCTTTTCATTGTCAAGATGCCCATCAAGCTCGGCCTCAAGCATATGCTCAACTGCACGCTTGTGCATCTGTTTAAAGAAAGAGGTCAGATCCTCCCCGTTTTTGAAGGACTTGTAGAAGTCCTTGTCGTTTAATAATCGTTCTTTGTCAATCATATGTATGTAAGGGTTAAAAATAATCAAAAAGTTATTTCCGAAAAGTTTTTTTGAGCTTGAAGGCTCAAAAACTTTTCAGAATAACTTTTCTACTTACACACTTTGTGAAATACTACCTTTAGGAGCGGGTTTTGTCCTTTGTGCGATCGAATTATTGCTTGTTTCCGGCCTCGCCGGAATTTTTTCAGGACAATCCTTTTATTTCCTCCTCAGTCAATCCGGTGGTGGCAGCGATTTGTTTTATAGGGAGTCCTATTTTGAGAAGTTCACGGGCAATAGCACATTTTTCTTCTCGTTTTCCCTCTTCTATCCCTTCACGTTTTCCCTCTTCTTTTCCACGTTCGATTCCACGTTCAATTCCACGTTCAATTCCACGCGCTATTCCTTCCTCAATACCCTCCTGCTTTCCGTCATTAAAAGCGGTTTCTTTTATGCTGTATTCATCCCATTTCTTTTTCAAACTCATGTCGTAGGCCATTCGTTCCTCCTTATCCAATTTATTATACGTCGCAATATCGAATACTTTTTCGAATATTGGTTTGCGTAAATATAATGGAAATTTTTCTAATTTGGCTCAGATAGACATGGTGTAAATGTGGTTCTGAAAGTTCAGTGATCGTAAATCCGTCCAGCAGCGCTACTAAGTAAACTTCTGTAATATCGTATCCCCAGGCGGCCCTCCGGCCTTTGGGCGCCTGATTGGAAATAAGACGCGAAGTGTAAAACACCGCCCTTTTTTTAAAGTTTCTCTGCCCGGCACGCTGGACTTCTATAATAAACTTCTCTCCATCCTCTCCGGTGCAAACCAGATCAAATATGGCTCCACCTTCATCCAATCCGTCCCCCAACTCCTCCTGACGGGTATATTCGAGATCTTGGATTACTTTTGTCCCCTGGAATATAGCATTTAAGAACGAAATCAGCAGGTCTTTATTCGGTTCCGATCCAAATAGTTTTTTGAATCCAAAATCACTGGTTAGATCAATATACTTCGTTTTTTCCCTTCTGCCTATCATTTCTTCCCTTCTGCCCATCATTTCTCCTCCTCTGTCGGTTATTACTTTAATATCAAGACAAAGGTAGTTAAAGTTAATTGTTTGCGCAAATAAATTAATATATAATTAATTTTGATAAACAAAAACGATTTTAATAATATGGGAGGCGAAGATGAGTGATGAAACAGGTATAGTTGATTCGCCGAAAAGTCTATTGTACAAATGTCCGGACATTTGTGCTATTGGGTTTTCCGAGAACAAGACCAAATGGACGTATTATAAAAATCGAATATTTTACATTTCCCTCTTTTCCAATTCTTTCATAATTTCCTTTTTCACCTTCTCAGGTATGGGGTTAATGAGTTTGAAATAGTGAGGTTTTCGGCCACGTCCCCCTTTGCTGTTGTCTTTTCGATTGGTTTGCTTCACATAATCAGGCATATGAAGGCTGAGACGCTTTGTGACTTCGCTCGTCGAAAATTGTTCATTAAACTTTTCCAGGAGTGCTTTTCGTATATCCGTAGAAAGGAATTCATCGTCCTTTTCGTAATCCGCCAAAATGACAATGATTTTATTATTGAGTGCGCGGGTTTGGTAATGGATCCGTTGATGAGGCCCAGTTTGCTTTCTATAGGCTATTCTTTTTTGGGTCAATTCCGGTAGGCTGTCCTTGGTAGGCATTTTTTGGTCCGGATGAGCAAATTCGTAATACCGCAAGCCGAATACGGCAGCGATTTTGTCGGCGGTTTCGAGTTCTACGGTCCCGGTGCCGTTTAATAGCGAATCAATATGGATAGTGGTGGAATTGGCAAAATGTGCTATATCTACCGATTCCAGGCCAAATTCCTGCATATATAATTGTAGTTTTTTCGCAAAAGCTCTTACCGCCACTGTATTTTTCAATATAAAATGTAAAATATTTGTTTTTTAAAACTATACTCTTTATCTTTGGCCATTATAAATAGCGACATAAGCAGGGAGATCCTGTTTTAACGATGTCACTCGTTCGGAATCCGCCAATTGACCCACGAGTTGACCATGGAGTCGCCCGATATTACTGGAATTTTATATCTTTGTATATAAATCCAGTAGGGCGTCTTCCTGTCAGACTTTTGTGGGGAACTCAATGCCTCTTGTAGTTATTGAGTAGGCACTTGGCGGAGCCACGAACAAAAGCAGGGGAGGCGCCCTATTGTATTGCTCTTGTGCAACCGCCTTTTGCCTACAATAGACATCGTTCATCATAAACCAATTACTAATTATGAGGACGAATATTGTATTGACCACAAACCGTTTCCGCCCAGCCCACCTCCAGGAGGTTGGACTTTGGTCGGCACTATTCCTGCTGATAAAGAACAAAAAACGTCCACCGTTTTAGCTGGATAAGCCACACGAATAGAAAAGGGCAGGGGAGGCCATAAGGCATCCGCCAGAGCGCACAAAAAAGCGCCGTCCAATCTGTTCGCCACCGACCTTCATAAATATCCGCACATGTACTGTTGTGTCAGGTCAAAAGGTTATTCAGGCTTATGATTACGTTTACACCTTAAAAGTAAGTCTAATTTCCTTTCCCTGCAAACTTTTACGGTTATTTTCTGGCCCAATCGGGCCGGAGGTCGGTTCCTTTTGAGTTTATGATCGGGTGATGATCCCTCTGGAAAAGCTGCTTTTAGCGCTGCTGAAGTTGTTTTTAGAGCCGCTGCGGCTGCTTTAATGCGCGAGTTTTACACTGCTTTTCTGGAAGGGCCGTTATCCAACTAATAATCAGTTTTAAACCAAATTTTATGAAACGACATTTAAGCGTAGGGGAGGGCTATGCCCCAAAACCCCTAAACTTTAAACCTTTACCACACCCTACATGTTCTATGAAGAACGCCTCACGAAATCAAAAAATCGGTTGGTTGGTTATGCCCATGAATTGGGCGAAGGTCACCGGGTTCACAGGCCTGGTGGCCTTGATTTGCTTCTGCCTGTCGGTAGGGAGTGTGAATGCTCAGGATTCGATTCAGCCGCTGACCATAGGAGATACTATTCCTGCTGATTTTTGGAAACAGTTGGATTCTGTTTTTAACGAAAAAGAGCATGATACTTTATCTTCCATTTCCGAATCCGAACTAGCTATTATTTATTTCTGGTCACCATATTGTAAACCTTGTCTCGAATCAATTGAGAAAATTACAAATATCAAAGCTAATAATCCTGTCCCGATTCAATTGATTCCAATTATTTCCAATACTGAATACGGACAAGTCCAGACTTTTCTAAATAGAAGAAACATGCATATTCCAATTCTCGATGATGGTGGATTCTTAAGAGCAAC
>DASRQK010000177.1:0-2849 GCA_035645875.1 Sphingobacteriaceae bacterium
TGGCCCGGTACACATCCACCATAGCCGTCATAAAATCCTCGGAAGGGTTGATGACCCGCTCCGCAAATTTTTGCCCCAACATCGGTGGGCTGAGTCGAAGTTGAGCGTATTTCAATACCATATCCCGGATTTTGGAGTTTCGGGTCACGATACATCCAATCCGGGCACCACAAGCGTTGTACCGCTTGCTGATGGAGTCCAGAATGATGACGCGATCCTGAATATGCTCCAGCTCCAGAACGCTGAAAAATTCGGTTTCGTAGCAAAATTCCCGGTACACCTCATCCACTATGAGGAATAGGTCATATTTCAGCACCAGTTCCGCCAGTTGGAGCAATGTTTCCCGAGAGTAAACCTTCCCGGTGGGATTATTTGGATTGCAAAGCAAAAGCGCTTTCGATTTGGGAGTCAGTACTGCTTCAAAATCCGCCATCGAAGGAAGTGGAAATCCTTCTTCAAAAGGCGTATGGATCGGTTTTATCTTCACCCCGGCCATTTGACTGATGCCGTTGTAATTGGCATAAAACGGCTCCTGAACGATCAACTCGTCCCCCTGGTCCATGGTGGCGAATATGCTAAATTGCAATGCTTCACTGGCTCCTGTGGTCACAAGGATGTCCTCTGGCTCCAGTTCAATATTCCAATTGCGATAATACTGCAAAAAAGCTTTCTGCATGGTTTCTTCACCTTCTGATTTGCCGTAGGGAAGATGATTTAGCGTCCAGTCGGAGAGTATATCCCTGGGATTGACCGGAGAGGCCACATCAGGTTGGCCAATATTGAGGTGAAATACCTTAATCCCGCTCTTCTTTGCTCCGTTGGCGTACTTCATCAATTTGCGAATGGGTGATTCGTACGCGTAGAGGCTCCTTTGACTCACGTTGGCCATGATGGAATTGATTTTAATGTAAATATTATGTTATGCTTCCGCACTTGGTACATTGAAACTGATCGGGGGCATCGGTGCTCCGCCTTCCTGGATGGGGCCGTGCTGTTCTTCATACTTGCGAATGTTATCCTCAAGTGCCCGCATCAACCGTTTGGCGTGGGAAGGGCTGAGAATGATCCGGCTTTTTACTCTGGCTTTGGGCATGTTGGGCATCATACGCACAAAATCCAGAACAAATTCCTGGTTGGAGTGGGATATGATGGCCAGATTGGAATAAATGCCATCTGCTATTTCTTCAGAAATTTCAATATTCAGTTGCGTCGGATCTTTTTTATCTGCCATGATTTGTGATTTCCATACAAAAGTAGGTCATTTCTCAAGACATTCCCAACGATTGAGCGGTATAATTTAGTTCCTCAGTTCGCGATAAAGTTTGGATGACGGTGGTAAAAATGTAATCATAATAATGACACAAATAATTCAAATGTTAAATCCACTATGCTTTATTCGTTCAAAATGTGTCTGTATAAACATTAAACTAAAAATCAATATGATTACATCAAAGCTTGATATGAAGGTACGTAAGTAATTGTGCCTCAAATATTTTTGAAGATTAATAATAAATGATATATTTGTAGAATCATCTCAAAAACCGATTTTATGAAGCTTAGATTTCTACAACTAATTGTATTTATCGCCGGCTGCCTTGGACTTCTGTTTATCTGTTATCCGGATTGCCTGGCCATCTTCAATAATAATGAATGTGAAAAGCTTCATTTTCGTTCATCCGAAATTCAGGAGCAACAACCTATTATCCCATTCATAAAAGATACCTCGAATTCTTTGAGCATAGCCGATACGATGCGGATGGCGATATGAATCTTCATTGCGATTTCGGACTTCTTAGTTTTGGAATTGCATTACGAATGGCGTATATAGGATTACCGTAGTAGATTGTCAACCTACCTTCCAGATATTAGTAGTTCACGGTGGGTAAGCCAATAGAAGTGTCCTCCAACTGATGCCGCCCGATCGATTAGTAATCCCGAATTATTCCTACTGTCCAGTGCACTAATAAGAATAAACCATCCCCGGTTTTTCTAACCAATTCAATTGTCGGCCACCTGAAACTGATTACAAGAATTTCGATGGGGAAACAAGGATTGGCAGAAGCGATGATTCCGAAATAAAATTACCAGGACAAAACAGATGAACGTCAGCGCATAGCTCTACTCTCTCCGGCAACTTTTTTATGTCATTTTTTTATCATGTTTATAAATAATTCTGATTGAGCTCTTGGAGGGATGCTATTGTAGCATCGTTCCATGGTCTTTATGATAAAATGGGGCTCAAAAATGGATTTATATTCTTTAAGGGAGCCGCCGAAGGGAGGATGTGGCTGGCCAAACTTCTTATCAAATAAGACACCAATTATTAGAGCACCGTCTTTGAGCAATGATGCAGCCTTTTCAGCATATTCCTCGCGTCTCTCAGGGGGAATAGCGCAAAAAAATGTTTGCTCAATAATTAAATCATAACTTCCCTGATGGTGGAAAAAATCACCACACAAAACGGTGATATTTGGTTCGTCGGCAAATTTTTCTTCTAATACTTCAACTGCCTTTGGGGCAATGTCAATCAAAGTAATGTTTGTAAATCCTTCTTTTAGCAAATATTCTGCTTCATAGGCATTCCCACAACCCGGTATAAGAATGGCCGCATTTTTGTCAGGGTATTGGTTCATATACTCTGTAATGGCAGGGGACGCATGACCAATATCCCAACCGGTTTCATTCTTTTTCCACCGATCATTCCAATAATTTTGGTCAAACCGAATATCATCGTACGTCATGTTATTTTCCAGGTCTTTATTCATTTTATGCATAATTTTTATTACCACACGTCAGGATAGAATACAAATTTTCAATACCGTTGTTTACTACGCTTCTTCTTACCGAAG
>DASRQK010000178.1:0-7998 GCA_035645875.1 Sphingobacteriaceae bacterium
AGCGCTGGATGGTTATGTGGACCTCGGCGAGCAGGTCACGGTGGTCAAACACGAAAATTATAACCTTTTCGTTCGTAAATCAGAATTGGTCTAAAAACAATTAATAATAATAAGGAGGAACTATGGCTACAACAAAAATTAGTTTAGAATCAAAAAAAATGAAACCGGTAGTGGATCAATTGAATGATTTATTGGCGAATTACCACATTCATTATCAAAAACTCAGGGGTTGTCATTGGAACGTACAGGGTGGTCACTTTTTTACGCTTCATGCTAAATTTGAAGAATTATATAATAACGCTTTGACTGCGATCGATGAGTTTGCAGAGCGCGTACTGACTTTGGGGAAATCGCCATACAGTAATTTTTCGGATTACCTAAAAGTAGCGGAAATCAAGGAAATCAACACCATTGGTATGAAAGATATTGATATGGTAAAAGCCATTCTTCAGGATTTAGAAATGCTGATCGCCATGCAGAGAGATCTGCTGGAAGTAACTTCTGAAGCTGGCGATGAAGGCACCAACGATCTGATTAATGCACAAATGCAATTCAACGAGAAGCAACATTGGATGTTGTTATCTTTTACTAAATAGGAACACCCGATCTGGTGCATCATTGAGCTGATGCCGGTAACCGGAATTTAAATGTAAAAGGTCTGGCTTTATTTTTCAAAGCCAGACCTTTTATTTTATTGAAGAATCAGATCGCACTAGGCCAAATCTTGATTTTCTGATTTTTCAGTCTCCACCCGAACCGATATTTCTTCTTTCTTGGAGTCGTAATCAACCAGCAATATATTGCCTTCCTTTACTTCTCCTTTCAGGATTTCCTCCGCTATCGGATCTTCCAGGTATTTCTGGATGGCCCGCTTTAAAGGACGAGCCCCAAAATTGGAATCATAGCCCTTGTCAGCGATAAAATCCTTAGCAGATTCCGTCAGTTCGATATGATATCCAAGTTCTTCTATTCTGATATAGAGCGCTTTCAGTTCAATGTCAATGATTTTGAAGATGTGTTCTTTCGTAAGTGAATTAAACACGATGACATCATCTACCCGGTTCAAAAACTCCGGAGCGAAGGCTTTCTTCAGTGCGCTTTCAATCACGCCTCGCGAATGTGCCTCAGCTTGTTCCATTTTTGCATTGGTTGTAAATCCTACGCCCTGACCAAAGTCTTTTAATTGACGCGCTCCAATGTTTGAAGTCATGATCACGATGGTATTTCGGAAATCCACCTTGCGTCCCAGACTGTCAGTCAGCTGCCCTTCGTCCAATACCTGCAATAACAGATTGAACACATCGGGGTGTGCTTTTTCGATTTCATCCAACAGCACCACTGAATACGGCTTGCGTCTGACTTTTTCAGTCAATTGGCCCCCTTCTTCATAACCCACATAACCCGGAGGCGCACCCACTAAACGAGATACGGCGAATTTTTCCATGTATTCGCTCATGTCGACTTGGATCAATGACTCTTCGCCATCGAACATGAATCGGGCTAATTCCTTGGCCAATTCCGTTTTTCCTACCCCCGTGGGTCCTAAGAAAATAAAAGAACCAATGGGTTTTCGCGGATCTTTCAATCCGGCACGCGTGCGTTGAATGGCTTTAACCAATTTATGAACCGCTTCGTCCTGACCGATGATCCGACCTTTCATGGAATCACCCATGCCCAGTAATTTCTGGCTATCGGTTTGCCCCACGCGTTGTACCGGAATACCCGTCATCATGGATACCACCTCTGCCACATTATTTTCATCCACCGTATAGCGGCGGTTTTTCGTGTCGTTTTCCCAGATTTCTTTTTCTTTCTCCAGTTCCTCGATCAATTTCTTTTCTGTGTCGCGGAGTTGCGCAGCCTCTTCGTATTTCTGACTGCGGACCACTCTGTTTTTCTCTTCCTTAATTTCTTCGATCTTCTCTTCGATTTCCAAAATGGAATCCGGAACGTGGATATTGGTCAAATGCACTCGGGAACCCGCTTCATCCAAGGCATCAATGGCCTTGTCCGGAAGGAATCGATCCGTCACATAGCGTGTCGTCAATGTCACACAGGCCTGAATCGCTGCAGGAGTATAGGTGACATTGTGATGATCTTCGTATTTATCCTTGATGCGGTTCAAGATTTCAATGGTTTCATCCTGAGTCGCAGGCTCGATCATCACCTTTTGGAAACGCCTATCCAGGGCTCCATCTTTTTCGATGAATTGTCTATACTCATCCAATGTCGTCGCACCGATGCATTGAATCTCTCCACGAGCCAATGCCGGTTTAAACATATTCGATGCATCCAAGGAGCCTGAAGCCCCGCCAGCACCGACAATGGTGTGGATCTCATCGATAAACAGGATGACATCTGGAGACTTTTCCAATTCATTCATCACTGCCTTCATTCGCTCCTCGAATTGACCCCGGTATTTTGTGCCGGCCACCAAAGAAGCCAAGTCCAGGGTGACGACCCGTTTGTCGAACAATACGCGGGATACTTTTCGCTGGACAATACGAAGTGCTAAACCTTCTGCTATCGCTGATTTACCCACTCCGGGCTCTCCGATGAGAATGGGATTGTTCTTCTTTCTTCGGGATAAAATCTGCGACACACGCTCGATTTCTTTCTCCCGACCCACGATGGGATCCAGTCTGCCTTCTTCTGCGGCTTTCGTCAAATCCCGCCCGAAATTATCTAACACCGGGGTTTTGGATTTGATGTCCGAAACTTTTTTAGGACCTGATGCCCCCGCACCTCCATAAGAATCGCCTTCCTCACGATAGGCATCATCTCCGTCCGGTGTATGACCACTGGCCTGATCGGAAAAATCCGCAGCATTATTGTCGACCTCAGCTTTAAAGCTGTGGTAGGTGATTTCAAACTGCATAAGTATCTGCGAGGCGATGTTGTCTTCATCGCGCAAGATGGATAAGAGTAAATGCTCGGTTCCAATCACATCACTTTTGAAAATTCTCGCTTCCAGATAAGTGATTTTTAATACTTTTTCTGCCTGTTTAGTCAGCGGCATATTGCTGATCGGAGAACGTGAGACCGAAGAACCTTTCACAGATTCCTCAATGGCTCTGCGTAATTCTCCCATGTCCAAACCTGCGTTTTTCAGCAGTTTGATGGCCATTCCATCACCCTCTCGGATAAGCCCCAAAAGCAGGTGCTCGGTCCCGATATAATCGTGTTTTAAGCGGATGGCCTCCTCTCGACTGTAAGAGATCACATCCTTGACACGTGGTGAAAATTTTGCTTCCATTTATTTAACCTTTCTTTGTAGTACGCCCTAAATGTATAAAAAAATATTCTTAACAGGCCATCAGACCGTTTTTTTTATTAATATAATTATCAACAATTACGCCATTCACCGATACGGAACAGATTGTCAGTCTTCTTCGGGTCAATGTCTGCCAAAACATGCTGCAAATTACATTAAACTGACTATATTTGCATATTTACTTCACATAACGATGTCAGACGAAAAGATTATATTTTCAATGGCCGGTGTCAATAAGATCTACCCGCCCCAGAAACAAGTACTCAAAAACATATATTTATCCTTTTTTTACGGCGCGAAGATTGGCGTGATCGGACTGAATGGGTCCGGTAAATCCTCCTTGTTAAAAATCATTGCCGGCTTGGATAAATCCTATCAGGGTGAGGTGGTGTTCTCTCCCGGCTATAGTGTCGGTTTTCTGGCTCAGGAGCCTGAATTAGACCCTGCTAAGACGGTACTGGAAACAGTGCAAGAAGGCGTAGCGGAGACCATGGCACTCTTAGAAGAATACGAATCCATCAATGAGAAGTTTGGTTTACCCGAGGTGTATGAGAATGCAGATGAGATGGATAAATTGATGGCGCGTCAGGGAGAACTTCAGGATCAAATAGATGCTTCCGGTGCCTGGGAAATTGATACTAAATTAGAGCGAGCGATGGACGCCCTGCGTTGTCCCGAGCCTGAAATTCAAATTGCCACATTGTCAGGTGGTGAACGTCGAAGGGTTGCTTTATGTAGACTTTTGCTCCAGGAACCCGATGTTTTACTGCTGGATGAGCCGACCAACCACTTGGATGCAGAATCCATCGATTGGCTGGAACAACACCTCCAGCATTATAAGGGTACCGTGATTGCCGTCACCCACGACCGTTACTTCTTAGATAATGTCGCGGGATGGATCTTGGAATTGGATCGGGGTGAAGGTATTCCTTGGAAAGGAAATTATTCTTCTTGGTTGGACCAAAAAGCGAAACGTTTAGCCATGGAGGAAAAGCAGGAAACTAAACGTCAAAAGACCTTAGAGCGAGAGCTGGAGTGGGTGCGCATGGCACCCAAGGCCAGGCATTCCAAATCCAAAGCCCGTCTGCACAATTACGAGAAACTGGCCTCGGAGGAAACCAAAGAGCGAGAAGAAAAACTGGAATTATTTATTCCACCCGGGCCGCGCCTGGGGAACGTGGTTATCGAAGCTCAAGGTGTGCGTAAGGCTTATGGGGATCGGATTTTGTTCGAAGACTTGAATTTTTCCCTTCCTCCGGCTGGGATTGTGGGCATCATTGGTCCGAATGGTGCTGGAAAAACAACCTTGTTCAGGCTGATTACTGGACAGGAACAACCCGATACCGGTACGTTTAGAGTGGGAGAAACTGTACGTTTGGGTTATGTCGATCAGATGCATGATGATTTGGACCCTGAAAAAACGGTGTGGGAGAATATTACCGAGGGAATGGAAAACATCGCCTTAGGCAATAAAACGGTTAACTCCAGAGCCTACGTTTCTAAATTTAACTTTAACGGTGCGGATCAACAGAAAAAAGTGGGCGTATTATCGGGTGGAGAGCGAAATCGAGTGCATTTGGCCATCACGTTGAAAAAGGGTGCCAATGTGCTACTATTGGATGAGCCGACGAATGATATTGATGTGAATACCCTACGGGCCCTAGAAGAGGGATTGGAAAGTTTCGGCGGTTGCGCAGTAGTGATCTCGCACGATAGGTGGTTCCTGGACCGGATTTGTACGCATATTTTAGCGTTCGAAGGAGATTCACAAGTCTATTATTTTGAAGGTAATTACAGCGAATACGAGGAAAATCGTCGCAAGCGTCTGGGCGGTGATGCGACGCCTAAGCGTATTAAATATAAGAAATTAGTTAAATAATTTCAGGATTAAGTACATGGAATCCGCCAAACTACTCAAAGCAATCATCGAGAATGCGATCGATGGAATTATTACCATTGATACGAAGGGAATCGTGGAATCCATAAATCCCGCGGCATTAGCGCTTTTCGGTTTTGAAGCCAGCGAAGTGATCGGCCGAAACATAAACATTCTGATGCCTGAGCCCGATCGGTCATTGCACGACCGGTACATCGATAACTATCATCGGACGGGCCGGAAAAAGATTATTGGCATTGGTCGAGAAGTGCGAGGCCGAAAGAAAGACGGAAGTACATTCCCCTTTCGACTGGCTGTGAGTGAGGTCTTCTACGATGATAAGACCATTTATGCGGGTATTGTTCACGATTTAAGTAAGGAACGGGCGGCGGAGGACAAGCTGTTACATCATACCGAAGTACTGGAACGTACGGTTAGCGAGCGCACCAAAGATCTGATCAAAACCGTGGCTCAATTGGAGAAGGCGAAAACCGAAGTCAGCGCTTCTTTGGAAAAAGAAAAGGAACTGAATCAGCTCAAATCTCGTTTTGTGTCCATGGCTTCGCACGAATTTCGTACACCGCTGAGCTCGGTGCAATTATCCGCTTCACTCATCGAAAAGTATGTGGTCAAACCCGATGTGGATAATGTCCTGAAACACACCGCGCGCATTAAAAATTCGGTCCAATTACTCACTAGCATTTTGAATGACTTTCTTTCACTCGAGCGCTTGGATTCTGGAAGTATTTCTGTGAATAAGGATTGGATCAATTTGGTTCAATTAGGCGAGGAAATCACCGAGGAAATGCAGTTAATCTGTAAAAAGAATCAGCACATCGTTTACCAACACACAGGATCTTCGGGACAATTTTACTTGGATGCGAACTTGGTTAAAAATAGCATCATTAATCTGATATCTAATTCGATAAAGTATTCCGGAGAGGATACTTTTATCGAGTTTTCCACCGAGATCACAGACGAATGCTGTACGATTGCAGTGAAAGATAATGGTATTGGTATTCCGGAGAGTGATCAACAAAATTTATTCGAGCCATTTTTCAGGGCGCACAATACCGGTAATATTCCCGGAACAGGCCTGGGATTGAATATTGTTCGTCGTTATGTGAATTTAATGGGCGGTAGTGTGAGTTTTCAAAGTTCTCAAAATCAGGGCACATCGGTGACACTGAGGTTTGAACATAAAAACTGATGACAATAATAGACCTCTAAATAATTATGACCGAAAAGAAAACAATCATTCTAATCATTGAGGACAATGACGATATTCGGGAGGGAACTGCGGAGATTCTGGAACTGACCGGCTACGAGGTCATCACGGCGCCGGAAGGCAAAAGTGGAGTGGATGCCGCCTTAAAACATGTGCCGGATTTGATTCTGTGCGATATCATGATGCCCGAATTGGATGGATATGGTGTGCTTTATATGTTAAGCAAGCACGAGAAGACGGAAAGTATCCCCTTCATTTTTTTGACAGCAAAAACGGAACGTGCCGATCTCCGAAAGGCCATGGAAATGGGTGCGGACGACTACCTAACGAAGCCATTCGATGATGTGGAGTTGTTAAATGCCATCGAAACCCGGCTCAAAAAACGCAAGCAATGGATGGGAGTGGATCGATTTAGGCAGCATAGACCCTTGGGCAGTGAAGAGCAGGAAGTGCTTTTGGACCAATTGGTTGAAAATGCGCGTGTCAAATCCTTCCGTAAAAAGCAATTGATCTATCAGGAAAGTGATCAACCTTTATACCTGTACTACTTGTTATCAGGTAAAGTGCGAAGCTTTCTTTATTACCTGGATGGTCGGGAACTCTCCACCGGTATTGTATCTGAGGATAGTTTTTTTGGCTATGAAGCCCTTTTATTGCAGCAGAATTACTCAGATAATACGGAAACATTGGAAGATGTGGAGGTCGCGATGATCAGCAAAGATGATTTTTTCGAATTATTATATCGTCAGCCCGACATTGCGGTGCAATTCATAAAATTGCTTTCGGGCAATGTGCGGGATAAAGAAGTCCAATTATTAGGTTTTGCGTACGACACAGTCAGGAAAAGAGTGGCCAATGCATTGATCCAAGTGGCGGAAAAACATTTAAAGGGATTGGAGAGCGATGAGTGTGTGATCCGGATTTCCCGGGATGATTTAGCGGCGCTGGCCGGAACTGCCAATGAAACGATTAGCCGCATGTTAAGTGATTTCAAAGATGAAAAACTAATCATCAAGGAAGGTAACGCTATTCGCATCCTTTCGATTTCTAAATTGAGAAACATTAAGCAATAATTTACGGTTCAGTTCAACTATTAAAATAGATTATGGGAAAAGGTATTAACCCTGTTCTGCAAAAAGGTCTGGATGAGATCTTGGCAGGAAATCGCGAGTGGATGAATATGGTGGCCACAGACGAAACCGGAAGACTAAAACAGCTGGCAGCGGGTCAACACCCTGAAATTCTGTGGATCGGATGTTCGGATAGTCGTGTTCCAGCGAATCAAATCACCGGTACTTTACCGGGGGAGGTTTTCGTTCACCGAAATATCGCGAATATATGCTGCCACTCGGATATGAATATGCTGAGTGTGCTGGACTACGCGGTGAACGTCTTGAGGG
Organism: Sphingobacteriaceae bacterium; assembly: GCA_035645875.1. Taxonomy (GTDB): domain Bacteria; phylum Bacteroidota; class Bacteroidia; order Sphingobacteriales; family Sphingobacteriaceae; genus DASRQK01. The sequence continues at coordinate 7,779 of DASRQK010000178.1, forward strand.
TGAAGCATATTATTGTCGCTGGACATTATGGCTGTGGGGGTGTGGAGGCGGCTTTGAGTCGGAGACAACACGGCATTATCGATAATTGGCTGAGCCACATTAAGGACGTCTATCGGTTACATCAGGAGGAAATCGAGTCGATTACGAACAAGAAGAAACGCTTGGACCGTATGGTGGAATTGAACGTGGCCGAACAGGTCTTTAATCTCTGTACGACCAG
>DASRQK010000179.1:0-4661 GCA_035645875.1 Sphingobacteriaceae bacterium
AGCACTCGAAAAGCAGGAAGCGCAAGTCCAAAAACTAAAAGCGGAGAACGAAACCCTTCAAGAATACCTCGAAACCAATAAACGCTCTATCCTTAAGCAGGCGAAGGACGATGCGAAGGCCATCATTTCTGGGGCCAATAAGCTCATCGAAAATACCATTTCTGAAATTCGAGAATCCGACGCGGAAAAGGAACGCACGCGGGCATTGCGCCAAAAGCTAAAGAAGGAGCGTGAAAACCTGGAAGAACACGCTCCGAATCAAAAGACTTCGAGCCAACTTGATTCTATTCAGGGCTCCTCGCTGAAAGAAGTTAAGAAGGCTGGTGCGCAGCAGCGTCCATTAGCGGTGGGCGATTGGGTACGAATCAAGGATACGGGGACAGAGGCGGAAGTCATTGAATTGGCCAAAAACAATGTCATCCTGGCCATGGGGGAGCTACGGACAGTTCAGAAGTTAAAGAATCTGGAACGATTGGATCGGAAAGAAACCCGGCAAGTTCAGCGTAAATCAGGTTCCCGAATGACCCGGGATGCTTCTAATTTTTCTCCAGAAATCGATGTTCGGGGTATGCGGACCGAAACGGCATTGAATGAGATCGAAAAAGTCTTGGATCAAGCCATCATGTTGGGCTATCCTAACCTGAAGATCGTCCACGGAAAGGGTGACGGAATCCTTCGTCGGTTTATCCGGGAGTACTTGCGTAAGTATAGCGAGATCAGTCATATGGAAGACGAGCATGCGGATCGTGGCGGGGATGGAATCACCTATGCATACCTTCATTAACGGTCGCTATGTTACATTAAAATCTCTCCTGTATTAATAAACCTTAAATTAACAATAGTTTAATACAAGAGACTGTTTTATTTAACAATTGATGAGTACATTTGCAGAAAATTTAAACAACAAAACCAAATCAGTATGAGAAAGTCTTTACTTTTGATGATGATGTTATTTGTCGGCATGTTCGTGGTGCATGCCCAAGTAACTACCAGTAGCATGTCCGGCTTGGTCAGCCAGTCCAGTGGACAGGCGGTTTCTGGTGCGACGGTCAAAGCGACCCACGTACCCAGCGGAACTAGCTACAGCACTTCTGCCAACGCGGCCGGAAGGTACAATATTGCCAACATGCGTGTTGGTGGTCCTTATCGCTTGGAAGTTACCTATATCGGTCAGGATCCGGTGGTTTATGAGGATGTTTTTCTCCAATTAGGTCAGCCTTTTGTCCTGAATGTCGAATTTGGAGATAACGGTTTGATGTTGGATGAAGTAGCTATTACAGCCCGCAGAAATCCGTTGAACATCGATAAAACGGGAACATCAACGAATATCTCCCCGGGACAGATCAATTCCCTTCCCTCGTTCAGTAGAAGCATTACAGACTTTACCAGATTGACTCCACAGGCCAATGGTAACTCTTTTGCCGGACGTGATGGTCGTTATAATAACGTCCAGATTGACGGAGCGAATTTTAACAATGGTTTCGGATTGAATGATGCCCCACTGCCAGGTGGTGGTGGTCTTTCCATCGATGCGATCGAGCAGATTCAAGTAAACATTGCGCCTTATGATGTGCGTCAGGGAGGATTTACAGGTGCCGGAATCAATGCGGTTACCCGAAGTGGTACAAATACATTCCAAGGTTCCGTATATCACTTTAATCAAAATGACCAATGGCAAGGAACCAAAGTGAAAGGTGATTTGCTGAGCGGGTTGCAGGCCAGTGCCGAAAAAACCTGGGGTTTCAGATTGGGCGGGCCGATTATAAAAGATAAATTATTCTTCTTTGTGAATGCCGAGCAGATTAATCTTGAAGGACCTGCCGCAGGTGCAGTCAACCCTTGGAGAGCTTCAGAAGATGGAATTGCAGATCCGGCAAATAACATCACTCGAGTAAGAAGAAGTGATTTAGAGGCCGTTAAGAACCACTTGATGAATCAGTGGGGTTATGATCCAGGTCGCTATGAGGGGTATGCGGATGGTAAATCTGCTATAACTTCTCTATTAGCACGTATCGACTGGAACATCAGCAATAATCATAAATTGGCTGTTCGTGTAAATAGTACGGAGAATGAGATTCCTGCTTTGACTAATGGTACATCAGGCGCTTATCCACGTGCGAGTGGTTCGTTTTCTCGAGTTTCCCAAAATGCAATGTCCTTTGAAAATTCGATGTACTTCAATGCCAATAAAGTGTTCTCTACTACATTGGAGTTGAATAGTCGATTTAATAACAATGTTTCGAACCAATTTTTGGCTACGTATTCCAAGATCGAATCTGGTCGCTCATCTCCAAGTGCTGAATTCCCATTCATAGATATTGGTGATGGTCAAGGAACATCCAGTACTTGGCAAAACTACATCTCCGCTGGATATGAACTATTTACCTACAATAATGCGGTGGTGAATGACAACTACATCATTACCAATAACGTGAATATTTCCACGGGTAAGCATGAGATCGTAGTAGGCGCCAGTTTTGAGATGCAGCAGTTTAAAAACAATTATATGCGGAATGGAACCTCATATTACCGCTATGGTTCAGTAGAGGAATTCTTGGCGACAGGTACGCCTGCCGAGCAAGCTCCACTACAGTTTGCATTAACTTATCCATATCCTGGTCAAGAGCCTTGGGCGATTGTGAATTATGCTTTGCCTTCCATCTATGTGCAAGATAAAATATCACTAAGTGACAGATTTACATTGACTGCAGGTGTTCGGGCTGAGATTCCAATGTTCACGAATTCTTTGGCAGCTAATCCGGTTGTAGATCAATTAGATCTCTTAAATTTGGATGGTCAAGTGACGAATTATGCGTCGGGCGAATGGCCAAAAACAAGGTTAATGATTTCTCCTCGTGTGGGTTTCCGTTGGAATGCACATGGAGATAATTCCTTGATTGTACGTGGTGGAACAGGTATGTTCGCAGGACGTGTTCCTTTTGTTTGGTTGACTAATCAGCCGTCCAATACTGGAGCAATTCAGAATGGTATTGAGCCAGGAAGTTATAATGCTTCTGCTCCTTGGATTAGTGGAATTCGCTTTAATCCTGATAAACTTCATTGGCTAGAAAATACTCCCGCCGGAGGTGAAGCCGTGTTTATAGATGGCCCTGGAGATGGTGTACCTGGATCATTGGCCTTGGTTAGCGAAAACTTTAAAATGCCTCAAATTTATAGAGCAAACATCGGTGCAGACCAGAAAATAGGGGAAACGCCTTTGACTTTGGTTGCTGACGTGATGTATACTAAAGACTTGAACGATGTTTATCAATTTGGAGCGAACAGAAAAGAAGCTACTCAAACCATGTATGATGGTCGGGCGTATTATGAAAATTCTGCTGCATATACCTATAATCCATCTTTGGGAGGTAATGCTGGAAGTGTACTTTCTAACACGAGCATGGGACATTCCTTTAACGTCAGCGTAGGATTGAATTTAGATAATTACAAAGGCTTGAGCGGAGCATTGTCTTACAGTCACACTTCTTCGCAAACAACCACAGATAACTCAGGTTCCAATGCGTCTTCTGCATGGGGTGCAACGCCACATATAGGATCGCCTAATGATATTTTCTTGGCATCTTCTATCAATGCATTGCCGCATCGGGTAGTTGGCTTCTTAGCTTATGAATTGGGAGGACAACGTTATGGTAAGACCACATTATCGCTCTACTATTCTGGTTCTCACCAAGGTCGTTACTCCTTCACCTACAATGGAGATGTTAACGGTGATGCAATCGGTGGTGACTTGTTGTATATTCCTAATAATGCTTCTGAGATCAACTTTGTACAAAGTGGAAACTTTACTGTCGCTCAGCAGGTAGAGGCTTTTGACCAGTTGATGAACAATGTTCCATATTTAAAGGATAATAAAGGTCGTATTGCAGATCGTAATGCGGTATTGATGCCTTGGTACAATCGTTTTGATTTCCGTGTTCTTCAAGACTTATTTACCAATATCGGTGGAAATAAAAACACCATCCAATTAAGCTTTGATTTTGTGAACTTTGCTAACTTATTGAACTCGGATTGGGGTGTTCGTAAGCAATTGATTCCAAATGCAAGTACGCCATTGTCGGTAGTGGATAGAGGTACTAATCCGACCTTTAGAATGAATACGGCGAATATTGATGGGAATGTGGTGCTGCCTACGGAAATGTATCAAGATGTGCGTACTTTCGGTACGACCTGGAGCATGCAGTTTGGTATTCGCTACATCTTCAATTAATTCTCAAGCTTCCCTTTAGGGAATTGAGGACTAATTTTTTAACCCTTTTTTCTATGGTCTTGACCATAGAAAAAAGGGTTTTACTTTTTACATGTTGTATTTCATGAGCTAATGCCTACACGGGGTTTAAAGGGCGTACTTTTCTGCTTGGATGGTCGATCCGAAAAATAACTCCGCTTTGCTGGCAAAATCTTTGGGATCATCGGTAGTTAGGAATTTTCTTCCAGATCCCCGGCGGCACTGGGCTTCCACTTCCGGATGGCGTCGCATATAATCCTCAAGACTGTTGGCTACCAGTTCTCCCTGGGGCAATAAATGGATGTGTTCGGGCAGAAACTCATTGATCAATGGAGCGATCAAGGGATAATGCGTGCAGCCCAGGATGACTGTATCTATTTCTGGATCTTGCGCCAATAACTGAGTAGTATAACGG
>DASRQK010000180.1:0-3391 GCA_035645875.1 Sphingobacteriaceae bacterium
ACCCTGGGGATCAAGCCCACACGGCCTGACACCGGTTATGGATACATCCAGTACGGAGCGCGATCCAGACAGGCAGATTTTAAAAAGGTGAAAACATTCACAGAGAAACCGAACAGCGAGTTAGCCACAACATTTTTACAAAGTGGTGATTTCCTTTGGAATGCTGGCATCTTTATTTGGTCCGCAAAGTCGATTATTCAGTCTTTGGCCATTCATCAAAGTGAAATGAATGACGTCTTTTTGGAGGGGAAAGACGTGTACAATACCGAGAAAGAAAAAGCCTTTATAGAAGGGGCTTTTATGCGCTGTGTGAATATATCCATAGATTTTGCCGTCATGGAAAAGGCGGAAAATGTCTATGTGCTACCAGGCGATTTTGGCTGGTCTGATTTAGGCACTTGGACTTCAGTCTATGATTTGTCAGAAAAAGATTACATGGGTAACGTCTCCGCTCCACCTGAACATGTGATCGCGTACGATTCGACGAATTGTATGATTCGAACTAGTGAAAACAAATTAGTGATTATCAAAGGACTGAATGAGTATATTGTGGTGGACTCTCCAGATGCATTGATGATTTGCCCCAAAAACGAAGAGCAGGAAGTGAAAAAAATAGTAGCCGATATACGGGACAAGTTCGGCGGAAAGTTCAATTAAATTCGTATATTTGATTGTTGGCATTTGTTTTGTCATTCACAAAAACAAAGAAGAAAGGATATTATAATGAGAAAACTAATAGTACTATTTACGATAATTGCGGGTGTAAACTTCCTAATGCCTTCACAAGCTCAAGCACAATCGGTCAGCAAAGCCGAGTTTAAATTTGAGAGTGAAAGTCACGACTTCGGCAAAATTAAGCAGGGCGTTCCTGTAACCCATCACTTCACCTTTACTAATGCAGGAAGTGAGCCGATTATCATTACTGAAGTTCGCCCTTCTTGTGGTTGTTCGGTGGCTGAGTTCACCAAAACCCCGGTAACCCCCGGTAGTGAAGGCACCATTTCAGTTAAATTCGATGCCGCAGCGAAAGGTCCGTTTACAAAGCATCTGACTGTACGCTCGAACACTAAAACCCCGATCAAGACCATCGTCATACGGGGTGAGGTGATCGACTAAAGAACGAATCATACCATTAAATTACCACCTTAAGAAACAAAGCCGTTGGAATTCTCCTTCGGCTTTTTTTTTGGCTCAGATTTCAGTAATATTGCCAATAATTCAGATTTAGAAAAAGACTATGCCAAAAATCTCCCAAAAAGGGTATGACATGCCCGCATCGCCCATACGTAAATTGACCCCCTATGCCGATCAGGCTAAGAAGGACGGGAAACACATTTACCATTTAAACATCGGACAACCGGACATTGAAACGCCACAGGTGATGCTGGATGCGGTTCGGAATATTGACTTTAAAGTGTGGGCGTACACCCCATCGGAGGGTACTGCCAGCTACAGAAATCGTTTGGCAGATTATTACAATGCACTGGATTATAAAGTAACGCCCAGCGATATTTTAGTGACCAATGGCGGTTCGGAAGCGATCACCATCGCCATGCAGACTTGCTTAAATCCAGGCGAGGAAATCATCATTCCCGAACCTTTTTACGCGAACTACAATGGATTCGCGTGTTCGGCAGGATTGGTAGTTAAGCCGATCTTGTCTACCATTGACACTGGTTTCGCATTGCCACCCATCAGCGAATTTGAGAAATTGATCACGGAAAAAACCAAAGCGATCGCCATCTGTAATCCCAATAATCCGACGGGTTACCTTTATTCCCGGGAGGAGCTGGAAGCGCTGAGGGATCTTTGTTTGAAATACGACCTTTACCTGCTTTCTGATGAGGCATATAGAGAATTCTGTTACGATGGTCGGGAGTTCATTTCTCCCATGCACCTGGATGGAATGGAGCAACACGTGATTGTGTTGGATACCGTTTCTAAGCGTTATAGCGCATGTGGAGCCCGCTTAGGTTGTTTATTAACCAAAAACAAAGAAGTCTGGAACATCGCACTCAAGTTTGCCCAGGCCCGACTCAGTCCTCCGGGTGTGGCTCAAATCGCCGCTACTGCTGCCATCGATACGCCACAAAGTTATTTTGATGATGTGAAAGCTGAATACACGCTTCGCCGGGACTTATTGGTAAACGGATTGAATGCCATTCCAGGCGTGTATTGTCCGAATCCGGGAGGGGCCTTCTATGTGGTCGCTAAATTACCTATTGATGACGCAGACCGGTTCTGTCAATGGATGCTCGAGGAGTTTTCCTACGAAAACCAAACCGTCATGATGGCTCCGGCGACCGGTTTTTACAGCAGTCCGGGTGCGGGAACCCAAGAGGTTCGAATCGCTTACGTGCTAAATACAGATGATCTAAAAAAAGCCCTGACCTGCCTACAAAAAGGGTTGGAACAATATCCGGGCAAAAGTAACTAAACCATGTGACCAGCGGCTTTTCCTCAACGGATGAGCCGCTTTTTTTTCCTTTAAGCCTTATTTTATGAAAAAATTAAACCTCTTCTTATCCCTTGGGCTTTGCCTTGGATGGTGGACCAACACCGTTCAAGCGCAGGAAACCGCCTATTTCACATCTCACCCCACCATCAGCCCGGATGGTCAGCTGATCATTTTCAGCTATGAGGGGGATCTTTGGAAAGCCTCCAGTCAAGGCGGCCAGGCAGATCGCATCACAGCATTGCCGGGTGAGGAAATCAATCCGCGCATCTCTCCCGATGGGAAATGGCTGGCTTTCTCCTCCAATCAATACGGAAATAAGGATGTATACTTGATGGCCATGGATGGGGGCGAAATTAAACAACTCACCTTCCACGACGCGAACGATGAAGTGGATAGCTGGAGCTGGGATAGTCAGACGATTTATTTCACTTCCGGTCGGTATAACCGGTTCACCAGTTATCAGGTAGGTGTCGAAGGTGGAACTGCAGCGCGCGTATTCCCGCATTACTTTAACACCATCCACCAAGTCACCGAGATGCCCGAAGGTGCTTTATTATTTACGAACAGTTGGGAAAGTTATTCGGCCGCAAACCGTAAACGATACAAGGGTGCTTTTAATCCGGACATCTTATCCTATCATCCACGAACAGGTGCTTTCACGCAACTGACCGATTATGAAGGAAAAGATTTTTGGCAAAGCGTGGATCGCCAAGGGAATATCTACTTTGTTTCCGATGAAGCGAATGGAGAATACAACCTCTACACCTTGGAAAATGGCGAAAAAAAGGCATTGACCCATTTCGATACATCCATAAAACGCCCTGTGGTCTCGGCCAATGGTGAAAAAGTGGTGTTCGAACGGGATTATCAAATTTACAGCTACGACGTGAATACGGGTCGGCATCAAGCATTGAACCTGCGAATTAACCGGCA
>DASRQK010000181.1:0-2349 GCA_035645875.1 Sphingobacteriaceae bacterium
GGCGCCTTTGCAGAGGGCTGCTTTTTTGGTTACTTTTTTTCAGCAAAAAAAGTAACAAAGACCATTTTATTTTTCACATGTAGCATCTACAAGGTCATTTATAGGAACTTGAGCTAACCATACGAGTATACCCACGCCAAAATTAATAAGTAGGGCATATTCGTAATTTCATAAACCGCTGACATTTAAGACAATAACCATCAATACAGCTTGTTTAAGTACAAAGCTATTTGGATATACTTGCAATAGCATTGCATCTGTACATTATATCCGGCTTCCCACCTGCCTCAATAAAACTGCACCGATTTAATCTACGCTCTTACCCCTACCCTTTCAGTACATCCCAACTTGTCCCGATTATCCAACTACCCCAAAAATATCCCACACATTCTTCAATCACATGAGGTCATCGACATCATCCAGCATATAACAGTGTTCATGGCGGGATAAACCGATTTTGGGATAGTAATGAATCGCCGCTGGAGCGGCAAGTAAGATCAACTTGGCCTGCGGAGTTTCGAGTTTGGTCCGTCGGATTAATTCACGACCAATCCCCTGTCGTTGAAAATCCAGGTGTACGGCCAGATCAGACAGATAGGTACAAAACATAAAATCGGTAAGCGAACGGCTGACTCCGACCAATCGCCCCCTGGATCTGGCCGTAATGATGAGATTTCCGTACCGGAGCATGGCCTCCAGTCTTTCGGGGGAATCTAACGGTCGACGTTCCCCCAGAGTGGAACAAAGAAGAATCTCTCGAAACTCTTCGATGCTCAAGTTATTCTCAATCTGATATTCCAGATTCATGCTTTACGTACAAATTCTGATTTCAAACTCATGGAACCAAAACCGTCGATTTTGCAATCGATGTTGTGGTCTCCGTCGGTCAACCGGATATTTTTCACTTTGGTACCCGCTTTGATGGGTTTTGGCGCACCTTTCACAGGTAAACTTCGGATCACGATAACCGAATCACCGTCCTTTAATTCGTTCCCGTTGGAATCCAATACAACGAGTTCATTCCGTTTCTCCACCTCCTCGGGATTCCACTCGTGGCCACATTCAGGACAGGCATAAAGAGCCTCCATCATGTAGTAACCGTAGGGGGAGGAGCATCTGGGACATGGTTTCATTTCTTCAGACATTGCATGGTGTTTTAGATAAAAAGATACAAGGAAAAATTACAATAATTGTATAAAAAAAACCGCTTCTACCAGGACTGGTAAAAGCGGCCAACAAATTTAAACTAAGCTATTATTACATTGTCGCCAAACGAACAGCAAGTTCTCCGAGTCTTGCGGAATAACCAGCCTCGTTGTCGTACCAGCTAACGACACGAATAAAATCGTTATCACAGGTCGTTAGTTCGGCATCAAATATCGATGAATAAGGGGATCTGACCACATCGCTTGAGACGATTGGATCGGTTTCGTATTTTAAAATGCCTTTGAGATCACCTTCTGCGGCATTTTTGAAAATGTTATTGACTTCCTCAGCTGTCGTGGATTTCTTGACTTTTACAGCCAGATCAATAATGGAACCCGTTAAGGTAGGTACCCTGTAAGACATTGCCATAATTTTATCTCCGATGGACGGATATACTTCACGCACTGCTTTGGCTGCCCCGGTACTGGTTGGTACAATATTCTGCGCTGCAGCTCGGGCTCTTCGCAAATCTTTATGTGGTGCATCCTGCAGATTCTGGTCAGCGGTATAGGCGTGGATGGTACTCATGGAACCTACTTCTATGCCAAAGTTCTCATCGAGTAATTTGATCACCGGTGCCAGACAATTGGTTGTGCAGGAAGCATTGGAAAAAATGGTCTCGTTAGGATCGATTTCCTCATCGTTCACACCCAGAACGATAGTTTTTACATCTCCCTGAGCAGGGGCTGAAATAAGGACTTTCTTTGCACCAGCCTGAAGATGCATACCTGCTTTTTCTCTTGATCGGAAGATACCTGTACATTCGAGTACAAAATCTACTTCCAAATCTTTCCATGGCAATTTGGATGGATCACGCTCGGCTAATGCTACAATTTTCCTCCCATCGATGTATATATTATCCTGATCAGCTTTAATATCCCGATCCAGAATTCCATGAGCGGTGTCATACTTCAAAAGGTGCGCCAATGTGGCATTATCTGTTAAATCATTGATAGCAACTACCTCCACTTCCTCGTTGTCCAGTAAACTTCGGAAGGTCAATCTACCAATTCGTCCAAATCCATTAATTGCAATTTTCTTTGCCATAATTTTTGTTTTTTATCACTTTGGTAATTCTAATTGTTAACAACTAAAGCAGGTCTTAGTTGTGCAAGCCGCAAAGTTAGCAAAATTTTATATACA
>DASRQK010000182.1:0-5578 GCA_035645875.1 Sphingobacteriaceae bacterium
CAATGTCGCCAAAATCACAAAAAATGGGATTAGCGCTTTGATATTATCAGCGAACTTTTTCTGAATGATAAAATTTAAAAAATTAAGCACCAATACCCAGAGGAGTACCATGACTAACCAGCCGAGCAGCTGTGTTTCCGTATAAACTCCCTCAGAAATAGTCATTAAAGTGAAAGGCACAAAAACGATTGGCGTAAATAAATTCAGCCAATGAAACATGGACTTACTCAAAAGGAAGTGGACCAGTGTGCTTTTTTTAATCCGTTGAACCAAAAGTGGCTTGATGTCTAAAACTGGTAGGTTCTGGAGCATAAAACGCATAAAGAGTTCGCTCAGGAACCACAAGGCCAAAAAGCGGTTAACCACCTGGATCGGTTCCGAATCCGGAAACACTTCCCGCAGTACCTCAGGTAGAGCAAAGCCCATCGCTAGAAAAGCTACGCCAAAATACACTACTAAAAAACCAATAAAAACCTTAATAGCGATACTCTTTCCGAGACTGGCGGAGCGGAAGAAAGCCTTCCATTCTAAATGGATTAGTTTGGTAAACATAGTTCGCAATAATACAAATAAACCTTAAAAACCTCGTAAAATAAATTTCTAAATTCAATCCCTGAATCGGATAAAAAATTTATATTGCAAATCAGATGTCACTCCATCTACGGGGTGGGCATGGAACCGAATGATAACTATGAAAAATTTGAATAAACGCTTCTTCGTAGCAGCTGCATTGCTCCTGTTTTATGTGTTTCCTCATCAAAGTTGGGCACAATCCACTCAAAAACCGGCGCTACACGGTAAACATTGGATGGCAATAACTGGAAAACCTTTAGCGGCCACCGCAGGTGCACAGCTATTCCAACAAGGCGGTAATGCGGTGGACGCAGCCTGCGCGATGCTCGCAGCCACCTGTACCATGTGGGATGTTCTGGGTTGGGGAGGAGAGACTCAGGCATTGATCCATCATCCAGAAACAGGAAAAGTGATCGCAATCAATGCTTTGGGAGTGGCTCCGACAGGTGCGACCCCGGAATTTTTTAAAGAAAAGGGCTATCATTTCCCACCCGAATACGGTCCACTGGCAGCCGTCACGCCGGGAACTGTGGGTGGTATTTGCTATATGTTATCTGAATATGGGACCAAGAGCTTGGCCGAAGTCTTGGCCCCGGCTATGGAGATGGCTGCCGGCTACCCCATCGATGCGCAGACAGCGAATAGTATCGAGCGAAATAAGGAACGGATTAAACTATGGCCCTACAGCCGGGCAGTGTTCCTTCCTCATGAAGGTGCTAAACGAGAGGCTCCGGCTCCGGGCGAACTCTTTGTACAAACGGATTTACTGGCCACACTTCAAAAGCTGGTCGAGGCCGAAAAAACAGCGTTACAAGCTGGAAAAAGCAGAAAAAAGGCGATTATGGCTGCTCATGATCGTTTTTATAAAGGAGATATCGCGGCCGAAATTGTCCGCGGAACACGTGAGCACGGTGGTCTATTCACCATGGAGGATTTAGCGAACTGGAAAGTGATCGAGGAGGAGCCGTTGATGACCACGTATAAAGGGATCGAAGTTTATAAGCTTCGGGAATGGACACAAGGCCCTTCCATGCTTCAGGCATTGAATATCTTGGAAAATTTTGACCTGCCCGGTATGGGCTATAATTCGACGCAATACATACATACCCTGTATCAAAGTATGAATCTGGCCTTTGCCGATCGGGATTTTTACTATGGAGATCCTTATTTCTCCCCGTATTCACCGATTCAGGGTCTATTGAGCAAGGAATACGCAAGCCAACGAGCCTCTTTAATCGATCCGCTAAAAAATGATCCGTATCCTCAACCCGGCGACCCCTATCCTTATGAAGGAAAAACAAATCCCTACCTGAAATTACTGGAGCAAAGAAGGGAGCTGTTTTCGGATACGAGCGGTTTGGATCAATTGGAGAATTTCGTGCCCCGACATGATGCCCACCATGCGCTTCTGGTAGACAGCCTCTATTTAGACCGGCTCCACAGAGGAACGACCACGGTCGAGGCTGCCGATGCGGAAGGGTGGATCGTTTCCATTACGCCCAGCGGAGGATGGATTCCGGCCTTTATTGCAGGTCGAACCGGTGTGGGATTGAGTCAGCGCATGCAGAGTTTTGTGTTGGATTCGATCATAGATCCGTATAATGTGGTGGCGCCTGGTAAGCGGCCCCGAGTCACGCTCACCCCGTCCATGGCGCTAAAGGAAGGCAAACCTTTCCTTTCATTCGCGGTACAAGGCGGAGACACGCAGGAACAGAATTTACTGCAGTTTTTCCTGAATATCGTGGAGTTCGGCATGACGGTTCAACAAGCCAGTGAAGCGGCCAACATCAATAGTAATCAGCTCTGGCTCTCGTTGGGAGGCACCCAGCTGAAAGATCGACTTCCCCGACCAGGCAGCATTCTTCTGGGACGAAGCACCGCTCCGGAGGTCGTTGAACAGCTCAAATCCATGGGTTATACGGTTCGACAGGGCAATCGAACAAGCGGTCCCATCAATGCCATTTTCTTTGATCAGAAGCACGGAACACTGTGGGGCGGCAGCAGCAATAATGGAGAAGACTACGGGATCGGCTGGTAAAATCGAAAATAATGGCGAGCGATCTTATTTCTGAATCTCCCCTTCCAGCAATTCCAACATCTTGTCAAATTCCGGCACGGTGTATCCAATGGATTGATAAATAATTTTTCCTTCCCGGTCCAAGATGACATTACGTGGAATGGATTGGGTGGCGAATTGGCCAAAAATTCCACGCTGCAGATCCGGCAAAATTGGGAAGGTGTAACCCGTGGAGGCTATAAAGGGATCCAGCACATCCCAATCTTCTTCTCGTCCGAACACGAAAAGCTGAAATTCAGGATGATCCTTATACTTATCCCAGATTTCTTCCTGCACACGAGGCAATTCCGCACGACAAGGCGGGCACCAGGTCGCAAAGAAATTGATCATGACGACCTTCCCACGATAATCCACGATTTCTTCCGTTTTTCCATCTTTCCAGGTAAACTGAAAATCAGGGGTAACCTGCCCCATTTCCACTAACCAAGGGCGAACATCTTCAATGGATTGTGCCTGCGCCATAAATGGAAAAGACAGCAAAAATACCATCACCAAACTGATCATATTTCTAAGGGAACTATTTTTCTTAATCATACTCGCTATTTTAATGCGTCTCAAAGATAAGCGCTTCTCATTCTTCTTCCAAAATAAAATCATACATTTACGTCATGATCAGACTGGAACATATTTTTAAATGGTATACCGTTGGAGGCACGCGGCAATTTGTACTAAAAGACATCAATCTCCACATTCAAGCGGGAGAATTTGTATCCATTATGGGCCCATCCGGTTCAGGGAAGTCTACGCTTTTGCATATCTTGGGCGGGCTGGATGATCCGGATGAGGGACAATACCATTTCATGAACGAGGAAATCTACGAGTTGAAGCCCAAAAAGCGGAATCAATTGTTTCAAGCACATATGGGCTTTGTTTTCCAATCTTATCACCTGATCGACGAGCTCAACGTGTATGAAAATATAGAGACTCCCCTGCTTTACAAGGGTATTGGTGGTTCTGAACGGAAAGCCATCGTCGCAGATTTGCTGGATCGTTTTCAGATTGTGGGCAAAAAAGATCTCTTTCCCAATCAATTATCTGGAGGACAACAACAAATCGTCGGTATAGCACGAGCCTTGGCCGTCTCCCCTAAACTATTATTAGCCGATGAACCCACAGGCAACCTCAATTCCCGCCAGGGAGAGGAAATCATGGATTTATTCCTCCAACTAAACCGGGAGGGCACGACCATCATCCAGGTCACCCACTCCGAAAAAAACGCCGCTTATGGACAAAGAATCGTACACTTATTAGATGGCCAAGTCGAAAAAGATGAACAAGCTAATTAATTACAACCTGTTTCAGGAGAACATGATGGTCCTTCACTGATCTCAAAATTATTTTTCGGCTGGCTTTCCTTCCATTCCGCATGGGATTTTTCCAAGGTTTGCAAAAATGCTTCAACTGGTTGCGCGCCTGAAATCGCATATTTACGATTAAAAACAAAGAAAGGCACACCCTGCACACCAATATTCGCGGCCTCTTGAATATCCTGGGCCACGTCATAGTCATATTCACCACTTTCCAATACCTCACGTGCAGCTTGCTGATCCAAACCGGTTTTTCCAGCCAACTTTACCAAAACTTCCGTATCGCCCACATCTAATCCATCCGTGAATTGGGCTTGAAACAATTCAGTCTTTAGTGCACTGCCGAGACCTTTAGATTTCGCAAAATGCAACAACCTATGGGCCTTACGTGTATTTGCAGCGATTACCTGGTCGAAATTCATTTCGATTCCCGCCTGAGCTGCAGTCGCCGTCACTGATTTTAACATGCCGTCCACCTGAGCCGCAGGCATTCCTTTCCTTTCAGACAGGTACTTCGCCTGATTCGGAATGGACTCCCCTTCTGGAATGGTCGGATCCAGCTGAAAACTCTTCCATTCAATTTCTACATCCTCCGCACCGGCAAACTGTTTCAGTGCGTTTTCATAATTTTTCTTGCCTATATAGCAAAACGGACACATGATGTCCGACCAAACTTCTACTTTCATATTTCTATGTATTTAAAAAAGATGCCTATTAAAAACCCCCTATCTTACAAATATACTAAAAAAATGCCTATTTTTGGGCATATGGATCATGTATTTTACGAAGGGCAAGTCATTTGGGCTCAGATCGATGCCAACCGTCATCTCCGACATTCCGCCTATGCCGATTACTGCGCACAGGCTCGGAGTAATATGCTCAATCAACTGGGTTTATCGTTGGACATGTTTGCCAGAGATCAGATTGGCCCCATTTTGTTTCGCGAGGAACTGATCTACTACCGGGAAATTTTATTGGACGAATTCATACGTGTGACGGTCGTCTTGACCAAATACAATACCGAAAACTCCCGCTTTTCCTTTCGCCACGAAATCTTCCGCAGCGACGGTACAAAATGCGCCGTGGTCAACGTAGATGGGGCCTGGATGGACCTGAAAAAGAGAAAACTCACCACCCTGCCAGACGCTTGGAAAACCATCTTGGCTAAAATCCCCAAATCGGAAGATTACCAGGAGATTAAGCCATGAGTATTTTTTCAAAAGCCTGCGAATATGGTATAAGAGCCACCCTGCACATTGCGACCCAGTCCCAGGCAGGCCGGCGCGTCAGTCTCCATGAAATCGCAGAGGCTATCGCTTCTCCGCAGGCATTTACGGCTAAAATCCTCCAACAATTGGTCCGCCATCAGATCATAGATTCCATGAAAGGTCCGGGAGGCGGTTTTGAAATGAATAAAGAGCGACGCGAAAAAATTCATCTCAATCACTTGGTGTATGCCATAGATGGAGATCAGGTGTACAAAGGATGCGGCCTGGGCCTCAAAGAATGTAATGAAGATAAGCCCTGCCCCGTTCACGATCAATTCAAAATCATACGGGATGAATTGAAGGAAATGCTCGAAAACACCAGTATCGCTACATTGGTCCATCAACTGGAGAAT
>DASRQK010000183.1:0-3543 GCA_035645875.1 Sphingobacteriaceae bacterium
GTAAAATTTATGGAATTTTAAGTGTGCTGGTTCAAGCCTATTATGACGTGGAATATCTGTTTACGGTCAAAGCTGGTGCGTTTAATCCGCCGCCCAAGGTGTTATCGGGAGTCATTCGATTGACCCGAAAGGAAAAAACCAAATTGGATTGTGATGAGAAGTTGTTTTGGAGGGTGGTGAAGGCCGCCTTTAATCAGCGGAGAAAAACCCTGAGAAACGCACTCTCCGGGGTCATTACAAAGGACAAAATGAACGATCACTCTTTTTGGGATTTGCGTGCTGAGCGCCTCAGTGTGGCGGATTATATTTTTTTGACCAATCTGATTAGTGAACAAAAATCTGTGTGATGAAGTTATTGGTAGTAGACGACATACACTCGGTTTTTCTAGAAAAAACGCGTCAAGCCGGGTTTGTCGTGGATTATTTTCCGGAATTGGATAGAACGGGAACTGAAGAAATTATCGGGGATTACCAGGGGCTAGTGATACGCTCTAAATTTGCTGTGGATGCGGCGTTTATGGATAAAGCTTTCGATTTAAAAGTCATCGCTCGGGCTGGAGCCGGTCTGGATAATGTAGATGATTTGACAGCGGCCAAACGAGGCATTGCCCTACTGAATGCACCGGAAGGAAATCGTCAGGCTGTAGCGGAGCATATGCTGGGCATGTTATTATCGCTGTTGAATCACCTCCATGTGGCGCACGGTGAAATTCGAGATCATCACTGGTTGCGAGAAGAAAATCGGGGTCTTCAATTGAGTGGTCGCACCATTGGTTTGATTGGTTTTGGGAACAATGGTCAAGCCATCGCGCGTTGTTTTTCCGGTTTTGATGTGAAAGTGCTTGCATATGATAAATATCATGCGGATTTTGACTCCCCCTATGCCCGTAGTGTGTCATTAGACGAATTGAAGGCAAAAGCGGATGTGTTGAGCTTACATATTCCGCTCACCATGGAAACCCGAGGTTGGATCGATCAAGGATTTATCGACTCCTTTCAGAAACCTTTTGTTTTTCTGAATGGTGCCCGTGGAGAAATCGTCCACCTTCCAGCCATCCTGCAAGGGCTACGATCCGGAAAAATTATGGGTGCCGCTTTCGATGTGTTACCCACCGAAAAATTCCCTGCTTTAGGAGAGGAGACCTGGTTTGAAGAGTTGGCGAATCATCCACAGGTACTACTAAGCCCTCATGTCGCCGGCTGGACCGTAGAAAGTTATCATGACATTGCGTCCGTATTGGCTGATAAGGTCATCGCGCTTTTGGTCTGATTGTTGTAATATGGATTTTTGATTCCGGATAGGAAATCTGGAATGAAACGTTTAACCTTAAAAAACAATGATTATGGCTAACTGGAAATTAAAAGGCAAGTGGAACGAGGTGAAAGGCAAAGCGAAGCAGCAGTATGCTGATTTGACGGATGATGATTTGTTATATGAAGAGGGACAAGAAGATGAGATGATCGGAAAATTGCAAAATAAATTAGGTAAGACGCGAGATGAGGTCGTGGACTGGTTAAATAGCCTGTAAATCCGAACTTTGGGAAGTCGAGTGTTCCCTCAATCATATTAAAAGCGTTGCGGAGTATTTTCGTAACGCTTTTTTCTTAGTATATTAGCCCTATGGGAAAAAAGAGGCCTACGATCTTAGTCGTTAATGACGATGGCATTACTGCGCCAGGCATCAAGGTATTAATCGAAGAAATGCAAGAACTTGGTGATGTAACTGTGGTCGCACCCGAAGGCCCACAGTCTGGAATGGGTCATGCAATCACCATCGGGAAACCTTTACGGATCGACCCCGTGCATATCTACGAAGGAGTGGAAATGTATAAATGTTCAGGCACTCCGGTTGATTGTGTGAAATTGGCGGTCAATAAAATTTTTCGAGGGCGAAAGCCTGATTTGTGTGTATCTGGGATAAATCACGGTTTGAATAATTCCATCAACGTGCTTTATTCGGGAACCATGTCCGCCGCGGTGGAGGGGGCGATAGAAGGAATCAATTCTATAGGCTTTTCGTACGACGATTTTGCTGATGATGCAGATTTCAGCAAGTGTCGGCCTTATGTGAGGGCGATTGCAGCTCAAGTATTGGCAAATGGCTTAGCAAAAGGAACCTTATTAAATGTGAATTTTCCGAATGTGCCGGAGCTGCAAGGCGTCAAGATTTGTAGGCAGGCCAACGCTAAATGGGAAGAGGAGTTTGAGGAGCGAACCGATCCGTACAATCGGAGCTATTTTTGGCTGACTGGTGTGTTTAAATTACAGGACCGGGGGGAAGATACCGACGTATGGGCACTTAATAGTGGCTTTGTTTCGGTAGTGCCTGTCCAATTCGACATGACAGCGCATCACATGATTCCTCAATTAAACTCATGGAGTTTTGGGCGAGAAAAATAAAGTCGGGATGGCATTGATCCGTAATAATTTTTATTCGGGTCTGGTATTAGGCAGTTTGATGCCCCTGATCGCTTATGCACTGACAACATGGACGGATTGGGATCAATATTTCACGAATAGACCCGCCATTTTTTACGTTTTGGCCGGTTTGGTCAATTTATTTATGATGCGCTGGTTTTATCGCAATCAGGGTGAAAATACCGGCCGAGGCGTGATCTTCGTGACTTTTTTGGGTGTACTCCTGTTGATCATCACTCGAAATATTAGTGTAAATTATTGAAACGTATGAAGTTGAGTTTGGGATTTTCTCCCTGTCCGAATGATACCTATATTTTTGATGCCTTGATCCATCAAAAAATTGACACCGAAGGTTTGACCTTTGAAGTGCATTACGAAGATGTGGAAACGCTGAACCAACACGCTTTCTCACAAGTCCTTGATATCACCAAATTAAGTTATCATGCCTTCGCTTTCGCAGCTCCAAACTATGAGTTGTTGGATGCAGGGAGCGCTTTGGGCTTTGGTGTAGGCCCACTTTTAATTGGTCGGGATCCGAAATTGGTGCAAAACTTAGAATTCATGGACGAAGATGCAATTCAAAAACTGCGCGTGGGAATCCCTGGAAAATTTACGACGGCCAATTTTTTGCTGGGCTTGGCTTATCCTGCGCTAATCAATAAACAGGAGATGCTGTTTTCAGAAATTGAAGATGCGCTACTCGCTGGAGCAATCGATTTGGGCCTGATCATCCATGAGAATCGATTCACTTATGAGTCCAGGGGCTTAATGAAAGTAGAAGACTTGGGGGATTATTGGGAAAAAACGACCAATATGCCCATCCCTTTAGGGGGGATCGTCATCAAACGGAACCTCCCCGATGCCATCAAACAAAAAGTCAACCGCGTTTTGCGTCGTAGTGTGCAGTTTGCTTTTGACCATCCAACATCGGGAATTGCGTTTATCCGTAGCCATGCGCAAGCTATGGATGACGAGGTCATGTATCAGCATATACAGCTTTATGTAAATGAATATTCCCTAGACTTGGGAGATATGGGTCGAAAGGCGATTGAACAGATGTTCGAGCGTGCCCGAGCTCTAAAGCTCATTCCAAATCAGCCTGAATTAAGCTTATTTATTGCTTA
>DASRQK010000184.1:0-4399 GCA_035645875.1 Sphingobacteriaceae bacterium
CATGATCCGGATATCTAAGGTAGTCACCTTAGTAATCGGCGTATTTGCCATATTATTAGCCTCAGTGATGGAGAACGTATTGGCACTGATGCTCTATGCCTATGCCTTTATGGTTTCTGGGCTGTTAGTACCGGTCGTGGCTGCGCTTATCTTTAAAAAGCCTCACCCCTTACCGGCGCTGGCCTCCATGGTGGTGGGTGGCACCGTTTCGATCAGTCTCATTATTACCAATATCGATTTACCTTACGGTTTAGATCCCAATGTTTTTGGGCTGAGTTCAGCCATTTTAGCGTACGCCATCTGCAATGGAATCGTGAAACAAAAACAATAGAACCCTTTTTAAATCGGGCATCTCCACCATTTTGTAACAAATCCATGCACCACGGGGTCTAACCCTAAAAACAAACTGACCAGCATGAATAAAGTTTTGGAATTAAACCAATTAACCAAAAAGTACGGTTCATTGACCGCGGTGAATAACCTGAGCTTTTCGGTGGAGCGAGGTAATGTTTATGGTCTGCTCGGGCCCAATGGAAGCGGAAAATCCACCACCTTAGGCATGGTACTGAATGTGGTGAACCCTACGGATGGCGACTGGAAATGGTTTGGTGAACCCCACCATACCCAATCCCTCAAAAAAGTAGGCGCCATTATCGAACGACCGAACTTTTATCCATATTTATCCGCTGAGAAAAACCTAAAGATCGTCGCCACGATCAAAGAGGTGCCTGACCACAAAATCGCGGAAAAACTCGAAGTCGTCGGTCTTCTGAATCGTAGAAAAAGCAAATTCAGCACTTTTTCCTTGGGAATGAAGCAGCGTTTGGCGATCGCGGCTGCCCTCTTAAACGATCCCCAGGTCCTGATATTGGACGAACCTACGAACGGACTAGACCCTCAAGGAATTATCCAAATACGTGAAATCATTCAAGAAATCGCAGCTACGGGAACGACCATTATTTTGGCCAGTCACTTATTAGACGAAGTCGAAAAAGTGTGTTCGCATGTCGTCATCTTAGACCGTGGAAAAGCCGTGTATAGTGGACCGGTCGACCAGATGACCGCCAGTAAAGGCACTTATGAACTCGCAGCTCCGGATCTGGAAAAATTAACGCATATCTTACTGGGCCTACCCTATTTTTCGAGCATTAAAACCGTCCCTAACCACTTCATCACTGCCGTAGTGGAAGAAGACATCTCCGCAGCACAGCTCAATCAATTACTTTTTGAGCAGGGCATCGTATTGAGCCACCTGGTCCGGAAAAAGGACAACCTGGAAACCCAATTCTTCAAATTACTTCAAAATCAAAACGACTGATGAATAGATTATTGAAAATCGAATGGCTCAAAATCATTCATTACCGCACTGCTTGGGTATTTTTACTCCTCTATTTCCTGCTGCTGATCTTAATGGGCATCTTTATTCCCCAGATTAAACCGACCATCAATGATACGGAGATCAATTTTGTTCAGTACGGCGCATACAATTTTCCGGTGGTCTGGCATAACATCACCTATTTCGCGGCGATCGGCAAAATATTCCTGGCTGTGATCATCGTGACCAATGTCACCAATGAGTACAGTAACGGAACCCTCAAGCAAAACCTGATCGACGGCCTCAGCAAGAAAGAATTTCTTCTCTCCAAGCTCATCGGCGTTCTCCTACTCACCCTTTTATCCACACTCATCGTATCGCTGATCGCACTGAACCTCGGACTTCGGTACGGCACTACCGACCCTGTTTCGCTATTCGAGGGGGCTGAATATGTGGGCGCATACGCCCTGAAACTCCTTTTCTTCTTCACCTTTGTCCTGTTTCTCTCCTTCCTGTTTCGTAAAACAGCCTTTGCCCTGCTGATGCTATTCGTCTGGTGGGTCATCGAATCCATTTTAACCATGACCGAACTTTACGTCAGAAAACTCATGGGACAAGACTTAGAAAGCGTGACGCTCTTATATCATTCTTTCCTTCCCCTCAACGCATCGTCCGCCTTGATCCCTTTTCCGCGGATCAATCTTGATCATCTCCTTCAGGGCGTACCGATCTTCGTGGCACAACCCCTGGCCTGGGAACCTGTACTGACTACAGTCGTATATACAGCGCTATTCGCCTGGCTAAGCTATGTCCTGTTAAAAAAGCGTAATTTGTAAGGGCGGTTTATATTAATTTATTTCAGCGGATTTGACCGGAAGAAGACGTGAAACGATGTCTTGGAACAAACGTCGGCTTATACTAATGGGCCTGCTGTTCTTTACATCCAATTCCAGCTCATGGCGGTTTTCAGATTCATCATGCCTCACAGTTTTAATGAAATATTGGTTGATTAAATAGTGTCGATTCGCAGTCAGAAGCACATCTGGGCATAGCTTTCGGATTCGCTCCAACGTATCTTGGCCCATGGTATAACGACTGCCATCTTGCGAAAGGACTAACACCACCTTTTGCTTTTCACCGATGTCTTCCAAGTAAAAGGCCGCAATGTGGTAAAGAGTTATGGGTTCGATTAATTCAAACACTTGGAAGGACAAGCGCAATTGTTTATCCAGCGACTCATTTTCCACCTTCCGCTCCTCTATACTCCTCCCATCGACCGATCGCTGATAATAATCTAATCTATACTGGTGGTAATGATAAAAATTGATCATAAGGATCGAGGAAAGCACGACCACAAAATCTCGAGAAAAATAATCACTCTGCCACAGATCGATGTTAAACAGATAATAATACCAGGTATAGACCATGGTCAAAGCGAATGCTGCTACCAGAAAGACGCCTAAAACCAATTGGTAAATACCGCGGCGAAAAAGATCTTTCTCCCAGGGAATCTTACGGTCTAAAAACCGGGAAATGGCCGCGCAAAGTGCCACAATGGGCAGCATCAGTACAAAAGACAGCAGCCAGGCCAATAGGTGAATCGGATTAAAAATACTCTGGGCAAAAGAATTTTCCAACGTATAAAAAGTCAATACAAAGGAACTTAATAAGGCTTGAATGACGATCGGTTTCCAATGAAGGTATTTCGATTCAACATTGGAGGCGTTTCCACTTTTTACTTCCATGATGAATTAAATTGGTTAATCACACTTTGTGCTAATGTAAAACAATTAATCGACAAAATAAAATGATCTCGGTTCAGTCACGGAAGTTCAGGAGTCACTCGACAAAAAAATATCGCGGTTTAAACGTTTTAAAACGACTTTTTCCTCTTCTCACCCAAAATTCTTCGACCACTCAACCCAAAATCACCTCAATTCATTCTGCGGGTTTTTTTTCATCCCTTAATTTAGCTTCCGATAATTAACCAATCGTTAACCATTAATTTTTACTGATTATGAAACAGTATGAATTCAGCGAGGCCGGAGTACAGGCCTGGCAAACTGACTTGTATGCGATGTCGGAGAATCGGCAGTTCGCAGAGCGAAGTTACATCACGGAACATTTCGACATCTGGTTGGAAGATCGATTCGGCCTGTCCGCCGATCAGATCTATTTCCTGTATTCACTGGGTAGGGATTTTGTCTGCCTCATCCAACAGGAATTGGTGAGTGCACTATTAGTGCATTTGCCCATTCAATTAGAGCGGGAACCTCTTTCAGAACAAAGCGGAATCGTACCGCTCAGAGGGCAGGATTCGGTGAAGGTGATCGAACTACGGAAAAAGCTGGAAGAATGGCGAGAAGGTGATGATGAGGAGGAAGATCCGGATCCGGATCCGCCAGTAGACCCGCAGGCTCTGGGCGATAGTTTAGAAAACCGAGTATTCTTAAGAACTTCGAATGCATCGGGTTATTTTAAACTGCGGATTTTCCATCGGGAGATCTAATCGCTGGTTCTCCCCGGCTCGACTTCTCCACCCGAGCCGGGGAGTTCTTTTCTGATGCCATGAAAAGAGTAGTAGATTTCTGGGTAAAATACAGGCCCCAGGCCGATCCCGCGGCACTGGAATTTTTAGAATCCGACAGCATCATCGTCAGCTATCATAAAGACGAGATCATTAAGCTACCGGATCAACACTTCCCTTACTTCTGTGTAGTACTGGAAGGTGTCGTGGGCGGATATAGCCTGAACTGGCAAGGACAGCCTTTGCTGCGTGAACTCATTCTGCCGCTGGATTATTTTACGGGGACCATCCACCTTTTCTCCAATAGGAACCTCCTGACTGAATACCGGGCTTTAATGCCAGTACAACTACTTCAAATCCCTATAGCCCGTGCCGTGCATGGCCAGCAGCATTATCCAGACATCGCCGAACTCTTTCATGTGATGAAGCAGCGTAAGCTAAATATACAACGTTATCAGGTGTTAATCTATCAACAGACGAACGCCTATAATCGATACGTACTGTATAGAACCTATTTTCCAGACTGGGCCCATCAGCTACCGCATCGTATTCAATAC
>DASRQK010000185.1:0-4304 GCA_035645875.1 Sphingobacteriaceae bacterium
TGCAATTCCAATTCCTGGTCCAGCAATTGTTGCTTAATGGACTCATCGTCTTTTGTTTGTTGCGTCTTCTTTAAGTAGGTGATAAGAGATCGTATTTGTTGTTCTTTTTCGACCAATTGATAGAGGCCTGTACTACCAGCAATTTCTCTCTTCAATAGATAATTTTGGATTAAATCCTGAGATGTCAGCCTTTCTATAAAGGTAAGGAGCCGATTATGGTCCTCGATTGAAAATCCCCGCTCCAGTGCCGCCTCGATCAAACCCGAACATATAATATCATAAATCTTTTTTTGTTCTTCATTCAGCACTGAATGGAAAAGGTTTTGCTCGAATTGAATCATGGCCATCCAATATAGCATTTCCACTTCATGGGATTTATCACTGTCATGTTGTTTGAATACCTCTGCCAATTGGGTGAATATTTTTGCTATTGAAATATCACTGTTTGGCTGAAATAGCTGATGATCGCCGTGTGGAAAATTTATATTTTTGTTGATTGGATGCAGAAATATAAGCAATTGATTGATAGCTTCGTAAGCCTCTTCTTCTCTTTTTAGTTGAAGTAGTACTTCCACCTTCAGGCTTAGGACTAAATCTGAAAAATGCGCTGGATCCGCTATCGCATTGATTAATTGAAGTGCTTTTGTGTACTTTTTTTCAGCAGCTGCAATTTGCGCTTCTATAATACGTGAAGTAAGGTGAAAACTGTGTAAAGGGTATGGAGCTTTACTGTCATCAATTTGTATGGCTAAGGCTTTCGCGTTGTAAGTTTTAGCATGACTTAAGTCTGTGTCTTGTTCTTTGTTGATGTAATACCTGGAATAATGGTTTAAAAATCCTTTAACATTCGCTTTTTCCACTTCGTCTAGAACCTGTTTTTTGGCAATCCCTTCCACTCGTTCTAAAAGCTCTTGTATTTTGTTTTCTCCGTCTTTTTGTGCGTAAACAGTTAAGGAGGCAATGGACAAGGCTAATTCAGTTTTAAAACCAACACTTTCCCGTAAGACGGATGCATTTTCCTCATGCAGCCTCCAGGCTCTTTCAATATATGCTTCAGCTTTCGGGTAATTACCTTGGTCTTTTTCCAAGAGGGCCAATTTTCTATAGGTCATGATCAAGCCTTCCATATCGGGCTGTTCCATACCCATCTGTATTTTTTCAGATTCTACTGTATAATGGTATTCCTTAATCGGTTGATTTAGGAATTGAAGACTGTTTACAAGCGAAAGATTATATAGAAAATTATTTTTTCTGGCATTGACTTCTTCCGCAGGTGCATTGACCTGATCCAAGAGGGCTAATCCCCGTTCCGATTGTTCGATCACCATAGCGAATCGACGATTTATGACTCCCATAAAACCGGAAAACTCCATCATATCCGCCAGGTACAGGGTGTCCTTTAGCGTGCTTTTTTCGTAGTAATCAAAGGCTTTCTCCAAATATGCTTCCGCATCTTCCGGCAAAAACATAAAATCGAAGGCGTTTTCCGACAGCCGCTTGTAGGCTCGACTGACACGCGCTGCATTCGTGCCTGCCTCTTCGAACAATGCTATGGCATCTTGCATGAGCAGATAGGCTTCATTATCCGGTCTTCTGGTTTTCCAAAAGAAGCTCTCCGCTAGTGAAAATTGTTGGAGTGCTTGAAGTTCTTTGCGCACGGATTCGGGCTCATTCTTTGCCTGGGCGATAGCTTGTTCCCTGTACATCAGTGCCGTGGAATGCTCCCGTTCGGAATCCAAGGAATCTGCCAAAGCAGTCAATTCTTGCCATGACTGTTGTGCTTTTAATGGGGTGCAAAAAAGTGTAAGGCAGTAAACGATCAAGATGGTCCTCATCATTTTCATCAATATGGGTTAGCGTAGATGTAGATTAGTTTTACTTCATTTCGTCTAAAAGGCGTTTTGCTTCCCCACTTTTAGTGCTGTTAGCACGTTCGATCTGCTCCAAAAGTGGGCGCGATTTTTCTGTGTTTCCTATTTTCAAATGGGCCAATGCCAGGTACCAGTTCCTTGGGGTTCGAAGATTGTCAGGAACCTCCCAATTTGGATCTTCCAATACCTCAATGGCCTCGGATGCATGACCATCGGCCAGCAAACTTTGTGCGAGATAGAAATGGGCATATGAGGCGTCCTCTCGTTTAGTCAATTGTTCAAACAGGGTAGCCGCTGCTGGAAAGTCCTTATTGTCATAAAGTCTAAACGCTTCAGCTGTTATGCTTGCTGTCGATTCTGGACCTCTAACGGTTGGGGCTACAATATTGGGATAGGGTTCGTAATAAGTGTTATAGAGGGCGTTGTGGTCTGGAGATTGATTCAAAAACCACCATGCGCCGAAACCAATGAGAAGAACAGCAGCCGCTTTACCGAGAACGGAGAATTGAAGGATTTTTTTAGCATTACTACCCTTGTGCTGATGGTTTATCGTCTGGAGATTTTCTGAGTCAGCTTGTGAAGAATGACCTTTTTCCAGTTCCGCTAAGAAACTTTTTAGATCCTGTCTTTCTTCTTGTTTAATGGCGCGTCGCAGACCGGATTCAAAAGCCAACTCCTCCCGAAAGTCCTCATCGGTTTGAATGAGTTCCCGGATGATTTCCAGCTCCTGTTCAGTGACTTTTCCTTGGATATATTTCGCTATGAGTTCTTCTCTGTCCATCTCGTATTCATTAAAATTTCCCGGATTTGCTTGACACAACGGGATTTTTGGCTTTTGACCACATCTTTCGAGGCGTAGTCGAGTTTTTGCATGATTTCCTGCAAGCTCTGATTTTCATAATAATACAACCGCAAAACTTCTCGGCATTTCGCACCTAATTTACGATAAGCAGTTTGCATCTTCTCGATATTTTCTTCCTTTGACAAAAATTCATGGTCTGTCTCCTCGTGAAGGAGGTATTCATACGCCGTAATATCCTCTGTCG
Organism: Sphingobacteriaceae bacterium; assembly: GCA_035645875.1. Taxonomy (GTDB): domain Bacteria; phylum Bacteroidota; class Bacteroidia; order Sphingobacteriales; family Sphingobacteriaceae; genus DASRQK01. The sequence continues at coordinate 2,918 of DASRQK010000185.1, forward strand.
GTTGTTTAACTTTCATGCTATTGAGCATTTTGTATTTACCAATGGCAAAGAGGTACGTCTTCAACGAGCTCGTGAGGGAGGTGAGTTTCTGAGACATGATGTTTTCGTATAAGACGATGATACTGTCTTGATAAATGTCCACGGCCTCATCCGTTTGAATAGAAAATCGATCTGCATAGGCTAAAAATTCTTCCCTATGCTGATTATAAATGTGTTCAATCTCCTTTTTATCCCCAGCTCTGATTTGCTCAATTAAATTGTTCTCTCTATCCATCTATAAGTAAATGCGCTGAAAGTAAACACATTTTGAATTATTTTTTAAAATGATGTTTACCATTTCCCTTTTTCCCTATCAAGTGATCAAAGGGTCTATTTCAAATTGTCATAAAGTTATCCTTTTTTTTTAGTTAACCAAATAAATAATTCATTACTTAAAAACGCAACAATGATGAAGAAAATTTTAACTTGTATGTTGGCTGTGGCCATGGTAACCGGTTTGAAGGCACAAGAGGGCTTTCACACCATGAGTGTAGGGGCTGAAATTGCTTTGCCTCTCGGAAATTTTAGTAATGCCTATAATGTGGGCTTTGGAGCAACCGGTAAAGTATTGTATGGAATCAGTGAGAGTGGTGATATCACCGGAACCTTAGGGTACATGTATTTTGGAATCAAAAACTCCAATGAGTACATCAGCGGACATATGGGCATGATCCCTATCGTAGCGGGGTACAGGCACTCCTTCGGTGAATGGTATGCAGAGCCTCAATTGGGATTACATATCGTGTCCTCTAAGATCAAAATGGATCTGGGTGGTATGGAAGGCATGTTTGGTTCCGGTAGTGCATCCTCTACGAAATTAGGTATTGGATTGGGAGGTGGTTATCAGACCGGTGATTGGGATCTCGGGGCTCGCTTTCAGTTCATTGATAATCTAAGCTTTTTAGGTGTTCGCGTGGCCTATAATTTCGCCTTATAAGTGCACATCCCTATAAATTAATAACTTAACTATTTTTATGAAAAACACCCAACTAGTCCGAAATATAATGGGACTCCTGATGGTCACGATTGGCCTCGGTCTGAGTTCCTGCGGGAAGGATTCGGATGATCTGGATCCAGAGGTAACTGATTCGGCTTTGAGCATGAAGATCGATGGAAAATCTTGGGGCAGCACTGTGCATACCCTGTTCACGGATGAAATGGAGCACGAACAGTTCGGCGAATATTTCCATGTGATGGTGGCCGGACAGAAATTGAGCACTAATGATTCGGAAGATGATGTCAGTGGATTGAATCTGTATATTATTGTTCCGAAGAGCAAATTCAATAATCCGAAAGGCACCTACCGACTTATGATGGATTCGGAAATGAGGGTGGGTGATGCCGGGGC
>DASRQK010000186.1:0-2052 GCA_035645875.1 Sphingobacteriaceae bacterium
GTCTATGGGTACATGCAATATGGGGTTAAACGACTCCAATAGCTTGATTTGCTCGTGGTTGAGGCTATGGTAAGCCTGTGTCGACATGACCAGATACGGCTGGAGTTCCTTATTAAACAACTGCAGCATATTGCCCGCGAATGCGTCCATCTGATCCTGTGTAATTTCGATTACCGTTTTTCCTGACTTCTTAAGTGTTCGCGCTACATTTTCTCGATCTTTTGAGTCAATGCTTTGCAAATTGATGACGGCATATTGATCTGCCACACACATCATGACATTGGTGTGATAGATGGGAATGCCTCTGGTGTCATTCGCACGAAACACGATGGGCTGGAAATTTAACTGGGCGCAAAATGTTCGGAATAGTTGTTCATCGGTCCGAGGTGAAAGACAGGCATAAGCGATCCGATGCTCCCGATCCAATATGAAGCTCCCCGTGCCCTCTAAAAAGCGATTTTCGGACTCATAGACACTTAAATCGATCATGTCTTCTGTCTTGAACTGCTCCTCTACCGTCCTGATGACAGAATCCTTACGTTCGAGTCTCCGGTTTTCAGCGAACATCGGAAACAGCACCACCCTCCCATCAGCATGCGTCGTCATCCAATTATTGGGAAAGATGCTGTCAGGGGTATGTGGATGATTGGTGTCTTGAATAATCAACAGTGGAATCCCGACTTCTTGTAATTGCTTCACAAAATGATCGAATTCCTTCAGCGCTGCCGCTTGAATATGCTCTTCCGATTCCGAATGATCAGGTGCAGATTGAAAGGCATTATTGACCGCCGTTTGTTGATTGTACCCAAACCGAACCGGTCTAATCATCAAAATAGTAGGTGGAAATCCTTTTTTATCAGTCATACTAAAATCCAATTTTAAAAATCATCCGATTGGAATGGACAAAAGTGGTTTTTGAATCCCGGAAGCCAACGCTCTAGTCTTACTTTTATGGATCAATGAACCCCAAAAACCATATTTATAAGGCACCATGATGACTAAATCTGCATTCATGTCTTTCACTTCCTGTTCGATTGCATACAATACCGCATTGGATGCCACATTCTTGTAGGAATAATTAATACCATCCAATCCATCTCCAAAGGCATTCACCAAATGAGGCGGTAAATCATGTTCGGACATTCCTTTTATTTTGTCTGAAACATGGAAAATTGCTACATCAGCCTCAAAAGATAGGGCCAATTTTCGCACTTGCTCCAAAACGCGGGCCTGTACCCCTCGCGCAATATCACAAGCAAAAAGCACTTTACGTATACCTTTAAAACGCGCCTCTTCCGGGATAGCCAATATCGGAATTTTCAACTTATTTATAGCTGCGGTGGTTGTATTACCTAACAAGTCTTGCTCGACGGATTTTTTCGCCATACCCATCACCACCAGATCAGCTTGGGATTCATCGATGACCTTCGACAGTTCTGTATAAAAATCACCGGTTCTCCAGGCAATCGACACGTCGATTTGAAATTGATTTTGGAGTTCTTCGGCTCTTTTTTCCAATAGCTCTTTGTTTTGGTCCAAACTCAGCTGTAATGACGAGGGAGAAAGGCGTGCATTGGAAGCATGAACCGAAACCACGTGCAGGTGAAATAAGATTACACGTGCTCCAATAACTTCTGCTGCCTGCATCGCGTAAAGTGTCGCATTGTCAGAAATTTTAGAAAAATCAACAGTGATGATGATGGTCTTCATATTCTATTCATGGTTTTGATCTCCCGTAAATATACCAAACATAATCGGCTTTTGCCTTTAAAAAAAAGCAAAATAAGGAGAAAAATGACTAAGTTTGTTCTTAAACTCTGACTATAAAATGATTCAAATAGCCATTAATGGTTTTGGTCGTATAGGCCGACATACTTTTCGCACCATCTTATCCCGGAATTTGAAGGATATCCAGGTTATAGCGATCAATGACCTGACGGATACACGGACTTTAGCGCATCTGATGAAGTACGATTCTGTGCATGGCCCCTATCCCGGCAAGATTTCATTCACGAAAAACGAACTTATCGTGGACGGCGTTTCTGTACGGGT
>DASRQK010000187.1:0-4893 GCA_035645875.1 Sphingobacteriaceae bacterium
AGAACACGGACAGGTTATTCAACGGTTTGACGATCACAGCATCATAGATTTCATCTATATAAAACTTATTGTAGGACCATTTGGTCAAACCACTCAATTTCGTGCCCGCTGCTGCCGGAACTTTCGCGTCTGTCACATAACGCTTGTAAGCGATAAAGGCCATGATCAATGCCGCAATTGCCGAAACAGCCATTAGCACGTATTCTGTACTGTGCTCCAAGTGGAACGTACCGGTGTGCGATACGGAATCTGCAAAAACTGGCGCGAGAAAATTAGCCAGACCATAATTACCGCCGAGTGCTCCTGGAACATTTATAAAACCGCCCACCACAGACAGTATGGCCAACACGATTAACGGAATGGTCATACTCAGCGGAGATTCATGGATGTTTTTCTCCTGCTCAGCCGTCCCACGGAAACGACCGAAAAAGGTCAAGAACAAGAGGCGGAACATGTAAAATGCGGTAAACAAGGCACCGATGACGCCCAATACCCACAATACTGGATTCTGAGCGAAGGCATGGGCCAAAATTTCATCTTTCGAGAAGAAACCGGACAGTGGCGGAATACCTGCGATAGCGATCGTACCGATTAACATGGTCGCATAGGTAATCGGTAATTTACCCTTTAAGCCGCCCATCTGTCGCATATCCTGCTCGTTGCTCAAGGCGTGAATCACCGAACCTGCACCCAAAAAGAGTAAAGCCTTAAAGAAAGCGTGCGTAATCACGTGGAAGAACGCCCCTGTAAACGCGCCGACGCCCAGTCCCAAGAACATATAGCCTAACTGGGACACCGTCGAGTACGCCAGCACCTTTTTGATATCATTTTGCGTCACCGCGATCGCGGCAGTTAACAGCAGGGTGCATACTCCGATAATCGCGATGAGCTGCATGGTCACCGGAGAAAGCGTAAATAAAATATTGGAACGCGCGATCATATAAATACCCGCAGTCACCATGGTCGCCGCGTGGATCAATGCCGAAACCGGAGTCGGACCGGCCATCGCATCGGGCAGCCAGGTAAATAATGGAATTTGTGCTGACTTACCGGTGGCTGCGATAAAGAGCATAACCGTAATCAATAAAAGCATGCTATCCCCCGAAACCATGGTGGCTGCCTGTGGGAATACTTGATTAAATTCCAGACTTCCAAAGGTCGCGAAGATCCCGAACGCAGCCAGAAGAAAACCCAAATCTCCAATACGATTCATCACGAAGGCTTTCTTTCCAGCGCTGGCATAGCTGGAGTTTTTATACCAGAAACCGATCAACAGATAGGAACAAAGGCCGACGCCTTCCCATCCAATAAACATCACGATATAATTGGATCCCAGCACCAATAATAACATAAAGAACACAAAGAGGTTTAGGTAAGCAAAGTACTTACCGAAGCCCGGGTCTGTCTTCATGTAACCAATGGAATAAAGATGGATCAAAAAACCAATCCCTGTAACAATAAGTAACATGATGGAACTGAGTGGATCCACCAAAAAAGAAAGTGAGACATTTAGGTTAGCTACCGTAAACCAATCAAACAAAGGAATCGTATAAGAGGCGACCTCACCGGCTTGGCGTGCAACGTACACATCTCCAAAAATGGCAGCACTGACTAAAAAAGCCAGCAGAACCACACCGCTTCCCACCACCCCGATCATGGATTTTGGTAAGACATTCCTACCCAAACCATTGATCAAAAAACCAATCAGGGGTAAAAGCGGAACTAACCAGATTAACTCAACCATATTACTCAGATTAAAACAAATTCTCTATCTCAAAAAACGACCAATTACCACTTCAGGCGGTTCAGATTATTAATATCCAATGAACGCGTATTCCGGAAAATCATGACGATGATGGCCAATCCCACGGCCACCTCCGCAGCAGCCAGCGCCATAATGAAAAACACGAAAACCTGCCCTGACGGGTCACCACTATACACCGAAAATGCCGCCAACAACAAATTGACAGAATTAAGCATCAGCTCTACAGACATCAAAATGATGATCGCATTCCGACGGATCAATACACCGACCACCCCGATCGAAAAAATAATCGAGGACAATAAGATGTAGTGATTCAGGGGCACACCCTGCATGGTACTTACTACTGCGTCCATTTCTATAATTTAAGCTTTTTTCGGATCATTCTTAGCCAAAAGCACTGCTCCCACCATCGCGGTCAGCAGCAGGATTGACGAAATCTCAAATGGGAGCAAAAACTCCTTAAATAACACTTTTCCTAATGTCTCCACCAATCCTATATCTGGATTCTTTAACAGCACAGGATTGGAAGTTTCGATCAAATTCAGCGACCCGATTAAGGTCGTTAGCATGCAAAGTCCGGCTACCACACCCATTACTTTCACTAAATTGGACTTCATGGGTTCGGATTCTTCGTTTAGATTGAGCAACATGAGCACAAAAAGAAATAACACCATGATCGCTCCCAGATAAACAATAAAGTTAACTGCCGCCAGGAACTGTGCATTTAACAACACATAATGCACCGTAAAGGTGAAAAACGTAATGATGAGATACAACACACTATGCACCGGATTCTTCGTGAAGATGGTCATCAGCGCGAAGAAAATGGAAAGAAAAGCGACAAAATAAAATACCGTCATATACGTAGTTTTAGGCCAGGCTATCGGTTAATCTTTCTTTTTGAAATCAAATTTTGGCTCGACCAATTTATCTTTGCCAAATATAAAGTCTTTACGCAAATAATCTGCTGTCACATGCGATCCATCGAGATAAATCGCCTCTTTCGGACATGCTTCCTCACATAACCCACAAAAAATACAGCGGAGCATGTTAATTTCATACACGGCGGCGTATTTCTCTTCTCTGTAGAGGTGCTCTTCTCCTTTTTTACGCTCAGCGGCCACCATGGTGATCGCTTCAGCAGGACAAGAAAGGGCACATAAACCACAGGCCGTACAGCGCTCCCGTCCTTCTTCGTCCCTTTTCAAAGAGTGTTGACCTCTAAAGTTCTTAGAATATGGACGTTCTTCTTCCGGATATTTTACGGCTACTTTAGGCTGAAAAAAATACCGGATCGTAATTCCCATCCCCTTCAGGATAGAAGGAATGTACATCTTCTCCCAAAAATTCATGGGTTTTTGCTCGAGTACTTTTTTTCTATTACTAATCGACTGCATAATTTCTCAAATTAAAAGTAGGCATCCTTTATCAAGATGGCCACTCCGGTCAATAGGATATTGGCAAGCGCTAATGGGATCAATACCTTCCATCCCAGATTCATCAACTGATCATAACGGAAACGGGGAACTGTCCAACGAATCCACATAAAGAAGAAGATAAATCCAAATATCTTAATAAAAAACACGATCACACCGATAATGGTAATCCAGTTCTGTGAAAGTCCAACATCGTTTAGCAGGTAGCCCATGAAGGGAAAATTGTACCCGCCGAAATAAAGCGTAGCCATTAGGGCCGAAGCCACAAACATATTGATGTACTCCGAGAACATAAAGAACGCGAGCTTCATGGACGAATATTCCACATTATACCCACCCACGATCTCCGTTTCACATTCAGGTAAATCAAAAGGCACCCGATTACATTCCGCAAAGGCACAGACCAGGAAGATCAGAAAGCCGACGGGTTGGACCCAAATGTTCCAATTCACAAAACCCTCCTGCTGGGCGACAATCTCTTTCAGGGAAAGTGATCCAGTCACCATCAGCAGTGCAATGATCGACAAACCCATCCCAATCTCATAGCTGATACTTTGAGAGGCGGCACGAACGGTGCCCATTAGGGCGAATTTATTGTTGGAAGCCCATCCCCCGAGCATGATTCCGTAAACGCCTAATGCGACCACCCCAAACATATACAGGATGCCTACGTTAATGTCTGCGACCTGCAATGAAATGACCCGATCTCCAATCGTTAAATCCTGCCCCCAGGGAATCACGGCACTACTGATACAGGCCGTAATAATGGCAATGGTCGGCCCCGCGATAAACAGCGCCTTATGTGCGCCTGCTGGAATAATTTCCTCCTTAAAGAAGAATTTCCCTCCATCGGCCAATGGTTGCAAAATACCCGCCGGGCCGGCACGATCCGGTCCATAACGACTTTGCATAAATCCAGCCACCTTACGTTCGGCCAACGTAGAGTACGCAGCAATAGCCAGGGTAATCACAAAAACCACCAAAACCAGCACTGATTTCTCTAAAACAAGTTCTAATTCCATATTACGGCAGCAATTTATCTACACGGTCAAATTGTTCTTTATTCGCTTCCTGCAGCTCGAGGTTTTTCTTCACGACAGCAGGTGGATTCGGGTCTTCATAGTGATTTAACGAAATCACCGAAGTCCGCTCCACCTTTTTTGGTCCTTCGATCACCCAGTCAGCGGTAGCTTTTTTGTCAAAACGGCAAGTATTACAAATAAACTCCTTCACTTCCCCATACTGATCTTTCCTTCCCGTTACGCGCAAAACCTCTTCACCCTTATACCACATGGTGACCTTGCCACTACAGGTCGGACAATCCCGGTGTGCTTCCACCGGCTTGGTAAACCACACCCGACTCTTAAAACGAAAAGTCTTATCCGTCAATGCACCCACGGGACACACATCGATCATGTTTCCGGAAAATTCATTATCCACAGCACGCTGAATATACGTCGAAATCTCCGCTCGGTCTCCTCTATTCAAAATCCCATGCACGCGCTGCGGGGTAAGCTGATTCGCCACAAATACGCATCGGAAGCACATAATGCATCGATTCATGTGCAGTTGGATTTTATCACCGATGTCGATGCGGTCAAAGGTACGTCGCTCGAACTCATAACGGGTTTCTTCCACACCATGTTCATAGGACAGGTTCTGCAAATCGCATTCGCCTGCCTGATCACATAC
>DASRQK010000188.1:0-16935 GCA_035645875.1 Sphingobacteriaceae bacterium
GCGCGAAGAAGAACAGATCATGCAGTTAGAAGTTAATCGTATTTATGACACGTTCCTCCGGCGCGTGGCGGATGGACGTTCCTTAACTACGGAGCAGGTAGACAGCATAGGTCAGGGGCGCGTTTGGAGCGGCGCACAAGCCCTACAAATAGGCTTGGTGGATAGACTTGGAGGATTGGAAGATGCCATCGCTGCAGCAGCACAGAAAGCGGACCTGGAGGAGTATAGAATCGTGCGTTACCCAGCGATCAAACAGCCATTCGAGTCACTCTTATCGAGTGGAAAGGATCAAATCCAAAGCTGGTATGGACGCGCACAGTTTGGTCCATTTTATGACCAATACCACCGCATAAAATCCTTGGTGGATCAGCGCGGTGTCTTGGCATTAATGCCCTATGCCATCGAAGTTTATTAATAGAAAAGCATAAAAGTGCATGGAAAAAATAGCGATCACAGAATGCCCAAGGGATGCCATGCAAGGTATTGTGGATTTTATTCCGACGGAAAAAAAAATACAGTACCTCAACCTGCTTTTAAAAGTAGGTTTTGATCGCTTAGATTTTGGAAGCTTTGTTTCACCCAGGGCTATTCCTCAGATGCGGGATACCGCTGAGGTGCTGGCAGGATTGACCCTGGATGAAAATCCACAGACAAAATTATTGGCCATTATCGCTAACGAACGGGGCGCCAGGGATGCTGCCGAGCACGAGGCGATTTCGTTTTTAGGCTTTCCGTTTTCAGTTTCGGAAACTTTTCAGTTGCGAAATACCAACCAAAGTATAGCGCAGGCCACAGATACCGTCTTACGCATTTTGGAGGTTTGTGATCGATCCGATAAAACGCCGCTGGTCTATCTGTCCATGGGTTTTGGAAATCCATATGGAGACCCCTGGTCAGCAGAAATTGTGGCCGGGTATGCGGAAAAATTAATCGGTGAAGGCGTGAAACACTTAGCGTTAGCCGATACCATTGGAAATTCATCGGAGCAAAGCATTACCAGCTTATATTCATTCCTCAGTAGTACCTTCGATCAGGTGGAGTGGGGTTTGCACCTGCATAGTACGCCGGCAGATGCCGTGAATAAAATACGGGCTGGATTGGCGGCGAATTGTAGACGCTTTGATACGGCCATCCGTGGATTTGGCGGTTGTCCGATGGCCAAAGATGAGCTGACAGGCAATATACCGACCGAGACCCTACTGGCCCAAATCGAGGCTACCGGCCTGAGTAGTCATTTAAATGAAAAGGCTTGGGCAGATGCAATGACCTACAGCTGGGAAATATTTCGCTAAAGAAATACAATCACTAAAAGAACTGCGATAAAGTAGAAAGCCCGCATTCCTCTTGGATTACGGGCTTTCACCTTACTTGTATGAAATGCTTTATGCGTTAGACCAGGGAAACTGATCGAAAAGAATTAGTCTTTTTTCTCCTCGTCTTTAGATTCCGCTTCCTGAGCAGGTGTTGCTTCTTCGGTTGAAGGTGTTGTTTCTTCAGTAGCCTCTTCAGTGCTTTCCACTTGCTCTACTACTTCTTCATTGACAACTTCCTCGGAAGTAGCTGCCTCTGCTGCTGCAGCCTTTTTACGGCCTGAACCACGACGACGTGTGGATTTCTTCTCAGTAGTCGATCCGCCCTTCACGTAGACCTCATTAAAGTCCACTAATTCTATAAATGCCATCTCTGCGTTATCTCCCAGACGGTTTTCCATCTTAATGATGCGGGTATAACCTCCTGGACGATTCGCTACTTTATCCGACACTTCTCTGAACAAAATAGCGACCGCATCCTTGTCTTTCAAATAACTAAATACTGTTCTACGAGAGTGTGTTGTATCATTTTTTGACTTGGTAATCAAAGGCTCGACGTAGGTACGAAGCGCTTTGGCCTTCGCCAAGGTTGTGGTAATTCTTTTGTGCTTGATGAGGGAAGAAGCCATATTCGCTAACATCGCTTTACGATGGCTATCTGTTCTCCCCAAATGATTGAATTTTTTTCCGTGTCTCATGTTTGTTTTATTTGTGCATACCGTTCCTGCCTAAGGCAAGAGGAATTATGCAACAGGTCGCTAAAATGCGCTACCTAAGCAGCACTATAAATTACTAAAATTATATTCTTATTCTTCGTCCAATTTATATTTGGCCAAATTCATACCGAAGGAAAGTCCTTTAGCTTTGACCAATTCTTGGATTTCGCTTAAAGATTTTTTACCGAAATTCCTGAACTTCAGCATATCGGCTACATCATAAGTAACCAATTCTGCCAATGTACGGATATCTGCCGCCTTCAAGCAATTCAATGCACGTACAGACAGGTCCAGATCAACCAATTCGGTTTTTAACACCTTACGCATGTGAAGGATCTCTTCGTCAACGACTTTCGTCTCCTCTTTGGCTTGAGATTCTAATAAGATATTCTCATCAGAGAAAAGCATAAAGTGTTGGATTAAGATCTTAGCTGCCTCTTTCAACGCCTCTTCCGGATGAATGGAACCGTCAGTACTGATGTCTAATACTAATTTTTCATAGTCAGTCTTCTGCTCCACACGGAAGTTCTCAATGCTATATTTTACGTTTTTTATCGGCGTAAAAATAGAATCAATCGCAATTTGACCCACTGGACCATCAGCTACCTTATTTTCTTCAGCATTGACATAACCACGTCCGTGACCGATATTAAGCTCAACCTCCAAGGTGACCGAAGATTCCATATTACAAATCACCAAATCCGGATTAAGTACCGTGAAATTGCTTGAAAATTTGGTGATATCACCAGCTGTAAACTGATCTTGGCCGTTGATGACAATAAAGATTTTCTCAGTATCACCCAATTCACCAGTTTTCTTCAGACGGACTTGCTTTAGATTTAGAATAATCTCAGTCATATCTTCTACCACCCCTTTAATGGTAGAAAATTCGTGCGAAACTCCAGAAACGCGTACCGAAGTAATGGCAAAACCTTCCAGTGAAGACAGTAAAATACGGCGCAAAGCATTACCAATGGTTACTCCAAATCCTGGCTCCAACGGTCGAAATTCGAAAGTACCGTCAAAATCCGTGGATTTTTGCATAATAACTTTATCAGGTCTTTGAAATGCTAAAATTGCCATTATTATCTATTAAATATTGTTTATAAAAAATTGTGTCTCAAAAAAAGAACCTGCCAAGCAGGCCCCTTCTTTAAAATACAGATTACTTAGAGTACAACTCTACGATTAAGTTTTCCTTGATATTTTCAGGAATCTCAGCACGTTCCGGATAGTTTAGGAACTTTCCAACCAAGTCTTTTCCATCCCACTCTAACCAACTGAATTTGTTGATTTGTTTTCCAGAAACAGAATTAACCACCACTTCCAGTGATTTAGAACGTTCACGCACAGCGACTATATCACCCGGACGCAGGCTGTAAGAAGGGATATTGACCACTTCACCGTTCACGGTAATGTGTTTATGGCTCACTAACTGACGAGCAGCAGAACGCGTAGGCGCAATACCTAAACGGTAAACAGTATTATCTAAACGAGCTTCCAAGAATGTCAGGAAAACCTCACCAGTAATACCTTGTTTAGCAGCAGCTTTGTTAAACAGGTTCGCGAACTGACGCTCCAATACCCCGTAGGTATATTTAGCTTTTTGCTTCTCTAACAACTGTACCGCGTACTCGGATTGCTTTCCACGTCTGCGGGAGTTACCGTGCTGTCCAGGAGGATAATTTTTTCTTTCTAATGCTTTATCAGGGCCAAAGATCGGCTCTCTGAATTTACGTGCGATTTTGGACTTGGGTCCGGTATATCTTGCCATAAAATTTGATTTTCAAAGTATCTGTCAGTATCTAACTGAAGAATCTTAGCTTTAAAAAAACGATATTGATAAATTCTTTATAAACTGCTCCAAATTAAACGCGTCTGCGTTTTGGAGGACGACAACCATTGTGCGGAAGCGGTGTAATGTCTCTGATCGAAGTCACTTCGATGCCCGAGTTCTGCAAAGTACGAATAGCAGACTCACGTCCGGACCCGGGACCTTTCACAAAAACCTCTACCTTACGAAGACCCAAATCATGTGCGATCTTACCACAATCTGCGGCAGCTTGGGAAGCAGCATAAGGGGTGTTCTTTTTAGAACCCCTAAAGCCCATCTTACCAGCACTGGACCAAGAGATGGTCTGTCCCTGATTATTGGTGAGGGTCACAATGATATTATTGAACGTAGCGCTGATATGTGCCTGACCAACAGGCTCAACGGTTACGAGCCGTTTTTTGGTTGCTTTTTTACTCTTAGCCATTTCTTACTATCTATTATTATTTAGCAGCTTTCTTCTTATTTGCTACAGTCTTACGTTTACCTTTACGGGTGCGGGAGTTGTTTTTAGTCCGTTGACCACGCACAGGAAGATGCTTACGATGACGCAAACCACGATAGCACCCGATGTCCATCAAGCGTTTGATATTTAATTGGATTTCAGAGCGAAGTGATCCTTCTACCTTGAGATCGTCCGTAATGATGGTCCGGATGGCAGTCAATTGCTCATCGTTCCAATCCTGCACCTTTACATTATAATCTATACCAGCCTGATCCAAGATCTGTTGTGCTGTAGAACGACCAATACCAAAAATGTAGGTAAGGCCGATCACTCCTCTTTTGTTTTTTGGTAAATCAATACCTGCGATCCTTGCCATATTTCTATTTAAGCGATTTTTAACAAATTAACCCTGGCGCTGTTTGAATTTCGGGTTCTTTCTATTGATAATGTAAACTTTTCCTTTTCTGCGGATAATTTTACAGTCCGCACTGCGCTTCTTGATGGATGCTCTTACTTTCATGATGTTATTTGTATCTATATGTAATCCTCCCTTTAGACAAGTCATATGGAGACATCTCCAATTTGACCCGATCCCCAGGTAAGATTTTTATGTAGTGCATCCTCATTTTTCCTGAGATATGCGCCACAATTTCATGTCCATTTTCCAATTCAACACGAAACATCGCGTTGGAAAGGGCTTCTTTAATTACTCCGTCTAATTCTATCGAGGCTTGCTTAGCCATATACCGTCTTGATTATTATATACATACAACCTGCAACAAACAGGGATGCAAAGATAAGAAATAAATCTCATCTTATCAATGATTTTTAACCAAAACATTTTCAATGTGATCGAAGGTAGTCAATATTTCTGGCTGACCTTTACGAACCACAACCATATATTCATAATGAGCGGAAAGTTTCCCATCCACCGTCAGAATGGTCCAACCATCGTCGCCATACTTGACACCGGCACGACCTAAATTAATCATGGGTTCAATGCAGATCACCAAGCCTTCTTGCAATTTCAGTCCCGCACCTCGGCGACCATAATTGGGCACCTCGGGTTTTTCATGTAGGGCAAATCCAACTCCGTGACCGACTAATTCCCTCACAATTCCATAGCCGAAACCATTGACATAATCTTGGATAGCACTGGATATATCACCGATTCGTTTTCCGGCTACAGCTTGTGCTGCACCTAAGTCCAGCGATTTTAACGTAACGTCTAAAAGCTGTCGAGCCTCGGAAGTAATTTCTCCAACCGGAAAAGTATAAGCAGAGTCTGTCACATAACCATTATAGGTTACGCCACCGTCAACCGAGACTAAGTCACCTTCCTGAATTACATAATCCGAAGGAAAACCATGGACGATCGCGTCATTCACTGAAATACAAAGTGAATACGGAAATCCTTGATATCCCAAAAATGAAGGAGTACACCCATGATCATGAATATAATCATGGGCAAACTTATCCAAAGAAAGCGTGGTAATCCCGGGCTTAATCAGTGCAGCAATCTCTCCAAGTAAACGGGAGAGGATATCCGCACCTACACGTAGCTGCTGAATATCCTCTTCTGTTTTATATCTAATAGCTGACATGCGATCTCGATCCTTTCTTAGATAACGGACTGTGAAGTACCCGAACCTGTATCTACTGGATTACGTCCCTTTAGGCGACCTGTTTTCATCAAGCCATCGTAATGGCGCATTAACAAGTGACTCTCGATCTGTTGTAACGTGTCCAATACCACACCCACCAAGATCAATAGGGAAGTTCCCCCGTAGAAATGAGCGAATTGATTATTGACTCCGAACAAACCCGCAATCGCAGGCAAGATCGCGATGATCGCTAAAAATATGGATCCTGGGAAAGTAATCTTCGAAACGACACCGTCTATGTACATATTGGTCGCATGCCCCGGCTTGATTCCCGGAATAAAACCGCCATTTTTCTTCATGTCCTCGGACATTTGCTGAGGATTGACCATGATGGCCGTATAGAAGAAGGTAAAGGCAATAATTAAAAAAGCAAAGACCAAATTATAAGACAATGAAGTGTAATTGCTCAGTTCCGTTAGAAAGCCAGACTGAAGATTAGGGAAGAATTGTCCCATCGTCATCGGTATAAACATAATGGCCTGCGCAAAGATGATCGGCATAACACCGGCCGCATTCACTTTCAATGGAATGTACTGACGTACCCCACCGTATTGCTTGTTACCGACGATACGCTTGGCGTATTGAACCGGAATTCGACGTACACCCTGCACGATCAAGATCGTGAAAATGACGACAAAGAACAAGGCCACAAATTCGATCAACAATGGAATCGGACCGCCTCCACCGGTGCTCATGCGTGAGAACCACTCTGCAGTTAAACCACTCGGCAATTGAGCGATAATACCCACCATAATGATCAAGGAAATACCATTACCGATACCTTTGTCGGTGATTTTCTCACCCAACCACATCACGAACAGTGTTCCTGCAGTCAGTACGAAAGCCGATAAAATAGTAAACATCGGATCTTGGATCAATTTAGCACCATCGTCAATCTGTGTACGCACATAAGCTACGGATTGAACCAAGGTAATCGCCAAAGTCAGGTAACGCGTGATTTGCGTCATCTTCTTACGACCACTTTCACCCTCCTTTTGCAATTTCTGGAAGTATGGCACAGCGATACCCAGTAATTGAACAACGATGGAAGCAGAAATGTAGGGCATAACACCCAAAGCAAAAATAGCAGATCGTGAAAACGATCCACCAGCGAACATATCTAATAGGCCCAGCAGTCCCTCTTGAGTTTCATGCTGGAGCGCCTGAGGGTTTACCCCCGGCAATACGATATAACATCCTACCCGGTATATCAACAAGAAGAGAAGCGTATTAAGAATACGCGTTCTCAAATCATCAATTTTCCAGATATTCTTTAGGGTGGTGATTAGCTTCTTCATGAATTAAATTTTTTCAATCGATCCTCCAGCGGCTTCTATCGCTTTTTGTGCAGTAGCAGAGAATGCATGTGCTTTAACTTCTACCTTCGCGGAAATTTCGCCACGTCCCAGGATTTTCACCAAACCATTTTTGGATACCAGACCGTAATGCTTAAATGTATCGAAATCGATCGACTGAAGATTGTGCTGCTCCACCAAATTCTGTAAAACATCGAGGTTTACACCGACATATTCTACACGGTTTAAATTCTTAAAACCAAATTTAGGTACACGACGTTGCAAAGGCATTTGTCCACCTTCAAATCCGATTTTACGGCTGTTTCCGGAACGGGATCCAGCACCTTTGTGACCACGTGTGGAAGTACCACCGCGACCAGAGCCTGTTCCACGACCAATACGTTTTCTAGTTTTAACAGAACCTGTAGCAGGTTTTAAATTACTTAAATTCATCACTTGGAATTTATGGTGTTATGCCTTCGCTTTCACTAAACAGGACATAACGATTAAACGTATGATTACCTGAAGTAGAAAAACCTACTTCAGGTAATTAAATTATTAAATACTCTCTTCGATACGGACCAGATGGTTTACCTTTCTGACCATTCCGATGATGGCTGGAGTAGCTTCTACCTCTACCGTCTGATTCATCTTCTTCAATCCCAGAGCCTGCATAGTCCGCTTTTGCTTCTCGCTGCGGTCTATCACACTCTTGATTTGTGTAATTTTGATTTTCGCCATGATCTTTATCCGTTAAAAACTTTGTTTAAGTCCACACCGCGTTGCTGTGCAACTGTGTAAGCATCTCGCATTTTCAACAATGCATCGATCGTAGCTTTAACCACGTTGTGTGGGTTAGAAGAACCTAATGATTTGGCCAATACATCTTTGATACCAGCACTTTCCAAAACAGCACGCATCGCACCACCGGCTAGTACCCCAGTACCATTCACTGCAGGCTTGATCAAAACATTGCCTCCAGAATATTTACCATACTGCTCATGTGGAACAGTACCATTAATGATCGGAACTTTGATCAGATTTTTCTTCGCATCATCGATTCCTTTGGTGATCGCTTCGGTTACTTCTTTGGCTTTACCCAAGCCGAAACCAACCACACCATTCTCATCACCAACGATCACGATCGCCGAAAAACTGAACGTACGTCCACCCTTGGTTACTTTAGCAACACGCTGGATGCTCACTAAGCGGTCTTTTAATTCGATCTCGCTTGATTTTACTCGTTTTATATTACTTAATGACATGTTCAATTGCGATTAAAAGTCCAAACCACCCTCACGTGCACCTTCTGCCAAAGACTTTACGCGTCCATGGTACAGATACCCGTTCCGATCAAATACTACTTTCGTGATCCCGGCAGCTTTCGCTTTCTCGGCCAAAAGTTTACCTACTTCCTTAGATTGCTCGATCTTCGTACCATTGGCATTAAAATCGCTGGACAACGAAGAAAAGGAAGCTAAAGTAACGCCTTTGACATCATCGATCACTTGGGCATAAATGCCTTTGTTACTCCGAAAAACGGTTAAACGAGGGCGCTCAGTGCTGCCTTTAAGACGCTTTCTGATCCCCTTTTTTATACGATCCCTACGGGATAATTTTTTTCCTGCCATAACTATTATTTTTTAGCTGCAGACTTACCTGCTTTTCTTCTCAATTGTTCACCTGCGAATTTAATACCTTTACCTTTGTATGGCTCCGGCTTACGCAATTCACGTATTTTAGCAGCCACCTGTCCCAGCAGTTGCTTATCGATACTCTCCAATGTAACGATGGGGTTTTTACCTTTCTCTGATACGGCGGTCGCTTTTACCTCTTTTGGCAAAATGAACACCACCTGGTGAGAAAAACCTAAGGAAAGGTCCAAGGTGTTACCTTGACTAGTCGCACGGAAACCCACACCAACCAATTCTTGCGTAGTTTTGAATCCTTCCGTTACCCCCACAACCATGTTGTTAAGTAAGGAACGATACAAACCGTGCAATGATTTATGATGTTTTTGTTCAGTGGGACGTGACACCAAAAGCTGACCGTCTTCTTGACTAACGCTGATGTCTGGATTCACTTGTTGGGTCAATTCCCCTTTTGGACCTTTAACGGTCACCAGATTCTTGTCTGAAACCGTAATCGTCACACCGGCTGGTATGGCGATTGGTGCTTTACCTATTCTTGACATAATTCGTCTTCCTCCTGTTTAATATACGTAACACAAAACTTCGCCACCCACATTTTGTACTTGGGCCTCTTTGTCCGTCATCACTCCTTTGGAGGTAGAAAGAATGGCAATTCCCAAACCGTTCAATACGCGAGGCATAGTTTCTACGTTCGCATACTTACGGAGTCCGGGTTTACTGACACGCTTTAGGGTACGAATTGCTGGAACTTTCGTAATGGGATGGTATTTAAGAGCGATTTTAATCGTTCCTTGTACCTTGTCATCCTCGAATTTGTAGTTCGCAATGTAGCCCTTATCGAAAAGTACTTTCGTAATTTCCTTCTTCAGGTTAGATGCAGGAATTTCAACAACCCTATGGTTGGCCTTCATGGCATTCCTTACTCTGGTAAGGTAATCCGCAATTGGATCTGTATTCATTAGTTATAAATTTTGGTAAGGGTTTCCCATGATCACGCATCGGACCTTTTACCGGTTAAAAAAATAGTAAAATTCGTATTCGGTACTACCAAGATGCTTTCTTCACCCCTGGGATCTTACCCGCCAATGCCATCTCACGGAAAGTTACCCGTGAAATACCAAACTGGCGCATATATCCTTTAGGACGTCCGGTCAGCTTGCAACGATTATGTAAACGTACTGGAGATGCATTTTTAGGCAATTTATCCAATGCCTCATAATCTCCGGCCGCTTTCAAAGCTGCACGCTTCTCTGCATACTTGGCCACCAATTTTGCACGCTTTACCTGACGTGCTTTGATTCCTTCTTTAGCCATTATCTTCAGTTTCTTTATTAGTATTCTGATTCTTAAACGGAAGTCCGAATTGCTTCAACAATTCCAGAGCTTCTACATCGGTACCAGCGCTGGTTACAAACGTAATATCCATTCCCTGAATTTTATTGATTTTATCAATATTGATTTCTGGGAAGATAATTTGCTCCGTAATACCCAGGGTGTAGTTACCGCGCCCGTCAAAGCCTTTGTCATTGATCCCGCGGAAGTCACGGATACGTGGCAATGCCACAGACACCAAACGGTCCAAAAACTCGTACATTTTCACATCTCTCAAAGTTACACGCACGCCGATGGGCATCCCTTTACGTAACTTAAAGTTAGACACGTCTTTCTTAGACTTAGATGGAACAGCTTGTTGTCCCGTGATCAGGGTCATCTCACCGATCGCGTTATCGATTAACTTTTTATCAGCGGTAGCATCACCAACACCTTGACTGATGGCAATTTTTTCCAATTTAGGAACTTGCATCACGCTCTTGTATTGGAACTTCTCCTTTAACGCCGTACGGATTTCCTCCTGATACTTTGTCTTTAATCTTGGTTGATAAGTCATTACTTAATTTCCTCCCCTGATTTTTTAGCTATACGAATAATTTGCTTTTTGCCATCCACTTCAACCACTTTACGGCCTACTCGTGTTGGCTTTCCTGTTGAGGGGTCGATCAAAGCCAAATTGGAAATATGGATACCTGCCTCTTTTTCAATGATGCCTCCGTTCGGATTGGCAGCACTTGGCTTGGTATGTTTCTTGATCACATTAGCCCCTTCGACGATCGCTCGGTTTTTGTCCGTTAAAACTTCCAAAACCTTACCTTGCGTACCTTTGGAGTTACCAGCGATAACTTGCACCAGATCGCCTTTGCGAATCTTGATCTTATGTTTAACTGTGTTATTCTGTCCCATGATTATAATACCTCCGGTGCTAATGATACGATCTTCATGAACTGCTTCTCACGCAATTCCCTGGCAACTGGGCCGAAGATACGCGTTCCACGCGGTTCATTATTATTATTCAACAATACTGCAGCATTGTCATCGAAGCGGATATAAGATCCATCTTTACGACGGATTTCTTTTTTGGTCCGCACTACTACAGCTTTGGAAACGGATCCTTTTTTCACGTTTCCTGAGGGCGTCGCAGATTTCACGGTAACAACAATTTTGTCTCCGATAGAAGCATAGCGCTTGCGAGTACCACCCAATACACGGATTACTAAAACTTCTTTAGCTCCGCTATTGTCGGCTACATTGAGTCTTGATTCCTGTTGTACCATGTTACTTAGCCCTTTCTATAATTTCTACTAATCTCCAGTTCTTTGTCTTACTCAGCGGACGCGTTTCCATAATCAACACCGTATCGCCGATACCGCAGGTGTTCTCTTCGTCATGAGCTTTGAATTTGGTAGTTTTTTTAACGAACTTACCATAGATCGGGTGCTTCACTTTACGCTCTACAGCCACGACAATGGATTTATCCATTTTGTTGCTTACTACCAAGCCGATTCTTGTTTTTCTTAATGTTCTTTCCATTTCGACTTTAAATTTATGCTTCAGCGGCTGTTTCTGATTTGTTGACTGATTGCTGAGCTTCCTGAGCCTTACGAACCGTAAGTTCAGTAGTCAAGCGCGCAATCGTTTTACGCACAAAGCGAATCCGATTTGGATTCTCGATGGCAGAAACAGCATGAGCAAATTTCAATTTTCTGAGGTTTGCTTTCTCCTCTGCAATAGCAGCTACCAGCTCCTCTTTTGATAATGCTAAGATTTCTGAATTTTTCATCTTTTATTTTTCAGTTTGATGTCTGGGCTTCCCCTGCGTTGGTCTCTCCCGGGGTAACGGCACCGAAAGAGCACAGTAGAAACTAAAGACGAATTATGCTTCTACGTAATCTCTACGTATGACAAATTTGGTTTGCACGGGCAATTTTTGAGCGGCCAAGCGCAATGCTTCTTTAGCCACTTCCAAAGGCACACCTTCTGCTTCGAAAAGCATACGTCCGGGACGCACTACAGCTACCCAGTACTCAGGAGCACCTTTACCTTTACCCATCCGCACCTCTGCGGGTTTTTTGGTTACGGGCTTGTCCGGAAAGATCCGAATCCAAACCTGTCCTTCTCTCTTCATGAAACGCGTCACTGCGATACGAGCGGCTTCGATCTGCCGACTGGTAATCCAGGCAGGCTCCATGGTTTTGATGCCAAAGGATCCAAAAGCCAACTCAGACCCACGGCCTGTGTTGCCTTTCATCCGGCCCTTCTGCATTTTTCTGAACTTTGTTCTTTTTGGCTGTAACATGTTCGTATTGTTAATAACTGCCTAAGCAGTATAAATAGTACCTAAATTAAAATTAACCCCTGCGTTGTCCCTGACGGTCACCACCACGGCGATCACCTCTGCGGTCACCACCACGACGATCTCCACCACGGCGATCTCCACGATCGTCTCCACCACGGCCTTTTGGACCTGATCCCTGACCTAAGTTAGGAGATAAGTCACGTTTACCGTAAACTTCACCTTTACAGATCCACACTTTCACACCGATTTTACCATAAGTAGTCAATGCTTCGACCAATGCATAATCGATATCAGCCCGGAATGTGTGCAATGGAATACGACCATCTTTGTACTGCTCGGTACGCGCCATCTCGGCACCACCAAGACGACCAGAGCACATGATCTTGATCCCTTCTGCGCCCATTCTCATGGTCGAAGCGATTGAAGTTTTCATGGCACGACGGAATGAAATCCGCGCTTCCAGTTGTTTTGCTACACCTTCTGCTACCAGCTGAGCGTCCAGTTCAGGGCGTTTGATCTCAAAAATGTTAATCTGAACATCTTTTTTGGTCAGTTTTTTTAACTCTTCCTTGATCTTGTCCACTTCTTGTCCACCTTTACCGATGACAATACCCGGACGGGCTGTATGGATCGTAACTGTAATACGCTTCAAAGTACGCTCAATAACGACTTTTGCTACACCGCCTTTAGCGATACGCACAGCCAGGTATTTACGGATTCTTTCATCCTCCACTAACTTATCGGAATAGTTCTTTCCGCCGTACCAATTGGAATCCCAACCCTTGATGATTCCAAGTCTATTACCTATTGGATTTGCTTTTTGTCCCATTTCAATAAATTAGTTTTGTGCTACGTTTGATGTACTATCCACGACGATGGTGACGTGATTGGAGCGCTTACGGATACGGTATCCTCTTCCTTGCGGAGCAGGACGAAGACGTTTTAACATTCTTCCTCCACCTACAGATACTTCCTTCACGTATAAACCACTTTCTTCTACCGTCTGACCTTCGTTCTTCGCTTCCCAATTGTTAATCGCTGAAAGGAGTAACTTCTCCACACGGATCGCAGCTTCTTTATTGGTATGCTTTAGGATATACAGCGCGTTTTCTACTTTTTGACCACGAATCAGATCCACAACCAAACGCATTTTACGCGGTGAGGTCGGGCAATTCAATAATTTGGCAGTAGAAGCTCCTCCTACCTGAGCTTTTTCCTGCTCTTTACGCTGCTTGATAAGTACAGACTTCTTTACTTTTCTTGTTGCTTCCATTACCTATTATTTTTTCTTTTCTGCGTGGCCTCTAAACGTGCGCGTGGGCGCAAATTCACCAAGCTTATGACCAACCATGTTTTCCGTTACATATACCGGAATAAACTTATTTCCATTGTGCACAGCGAAGGTATGACCAACGAAATCAGGAGAGATCACCGATCTTCTCGACCAGGTCTTCACGACTGATTTCTTGTTTGCTTCATTCATAGAAAGAACTTTTCTCTCTAAGTTGTGATCGATGTAAGGACCTTTTTTAATTGAACGAGCCATTATTTTTTCCTTCTCTCAATGATGTAACGATTAGATACTTTCTTCTTATAACGTGTCTTGTAGCCTTTGGACAATACACCTGTACGTGAACGTGGCTGTCCTCCGGACGAACGACCTTCACCACCACCCATTGGGTGATCCACAGGGTTCATCGCCACACCACGTACGCGTGGACGGCGACCCAACCAGCGCTTACGGCCAGCCTTACCCAACACCTCGATCGAATGCTCTCCATTCGAAACCGATCCAATCGTGGCCAAACAGGTCAATAGGATCATACGGGTTTCGCCGGAAGGCAATTTGATAATGGCATACTTACCGTCACGTGCAGATAACTGTGCATAGGTACCTGCACTCCGTGCGATGGAACCTCCCTGACCTGGATTCAATTCGATATTATGAATGATGGAACCCAAAGGAATGTTCATCAAAGGAATGGTATTACCTACTTCAGGCGCTGCGTTTTCACTCGCTACCACCGTCTGACCTACCGTCAAACCTTCTGGAGCAATGATGTAACGTTTCTCACCATCTGCATAATGTAACAGCGCAATACGAGCTGTACGATTTGGATCGTATTCGATCGTAGCCACTGTCGCAGGGACATCTTTCTTATCGCGCTTAAAATCAATCAATCGGTATGATCTTTTGTGTCCCCCACCGAGATAGCGCATAGTCATTTTACCGGTATCATTACGACCGCCTGATTTCTTGATCTTCACAACGAGTGATTTCTCGGGGACGTTAGTCGTCACATTCGAGTAATCAGCTCCGACTCTGAAGCGAGTACCAGGGGTAACCGGTTTAAATCTTTTAACTGCCATTTTTTATTATATAGTACTGTAAAAGTCAATAGTTTCACCATCCTTAATTGTAATGATGGCCTTCTTATATTTCGGAGCCCGGCCAGAAATAGAACCTGCCTTGGTAAACCGATTTTTCGTTTTACCGGCTACTACCGAAGTATTCACAGCGACAACCGTCACTCCAAACATCTCTTCAATAGCGGTCTTGATCTGAATTTTATTGGCCCGATGATCTACTTTGAAAGCATAACGGTTTAATTTTTCCGTCAATAAGGAAGCTTTCTCTGTCAATACTGGTTTTTGAATGATTTCCATATTATTTGGTCAATGCCTCCTCCAAAGTTTTAACAGAATCAGACGTGAACAAAAGTTTACCGGCGTTCAATACATCATAGGTATTTAACTGATCTACGGTGATTACTTTCGTCTTCGTCAGGTTTCTGCTGGATAAATAAACGTTATTATTTACTTCTGGCAGTACAAGCAGTGTTTTTTCATTGGCCAAATTCAAATTATTCACCAATGCTACATAATGCTTCGTTTTGATCGAATCAAATTCAACGCGATCTAAAACCAGAATATTGTTTTCTTTCGCTTTATAGCTCAATGCGGATTTACGGGCTACCGCTTTCAGTTTTTTATTCAACTTGAAGCTATAATCCCGTGGTTGAGGGCCGAACACGCGACCTCCGCCATTGAACAATGGAGATTTAATGCTTCCCGCACGAGCTCCACCGGTACCTTTTTGCTTATGCAGCTTACGGGTAGATCCGGCGATCTCATTCCGTTGCTTAGCCTTATGTGTACCCTGACGTTGATTAGCCAGGTATTGTTTCACATCTAAATAAATCGCATGGTCGTTAGGCTCTACCGCGAACACTGAATCAGGCAGCTGCACCTTGGCACCTGTATCTTTTCCTGATATATCTAATACATTAACTTCCATTTTCTTATTTATCTATGATTACATAAGAACCTTTAGCTCCGGGAACGGAACCACTCACCACTAAAAGGTTTTGATCCGCATAAATTTTCAGCACCTGGAGGTTCTGAACTTTCACACGCTCTCCACCCATACGACCTGCCATTTTTTTGCCTTTAAATACGCGGGCAGGCCAAGAAGCAGCACCAATTGAACCGGGTGCGCGCATACGATTGTGCTGTCCATGGGAAGCCCCACCTACACCACCAAAACCATGACGCTTCACCACACCTTGGAAACCTTTTCCTTTAGAAGTGCCCACCACATCGATGTAGTCGCCCTCCTCGAAAATGCTTACATCCACCGTGTCGCCAAGTGCTTTTTCATCCTGGAACGTTTTAAATTCCACTAATTTACGCTTGGGCTCTGTATTTGCTTTCGCAAAATGCCCCTTTAAAGGTGCCGTAGTGTTCTTCTCTTTCTTATCACCATAAGCGAGCTGAACAGCGGAATAGCCATCCTTTTCCTCCGTGCGTATATGCGTGACCACGCACGGGCCAGCTTCGATTACCGTACAGGGAATATTTCTCCCGTCTGCATCGAAAATGCTGGTCATTCCTACTTTTTTACCAATAATTCCTGACATGTTATAAATTAAATTAAACGTCCATCGAAGCAGTAGGGCTTCGTTCAAGACATACCATCCCCACAAAAGGGACGGCAAAGATAGGAAACTTCCATTAACTATCAAACAGTTAGTGGATTATTTTTTGATTTATTTTTAAAATGAGGTTTGCAGGGTGGATATGTGGTGTTTTCTTTGTTTAAATTGGTGAATTGATGAATCTTGGAGCTGGGACCGCTATGGTTGATGAATCGTGTAACCGTCAAATAGTCTAAACAATTACACAATTCAACAACTCACCAATCCCACAACCCAACAATTCCACTAATTCGCACGTAGTTTCTTCTGAATATCCTGTACGTAGGATTTGAATTTCTTATCAGTTTCTATCAAGTCTTCTACGGTCTGGCAGGCATAAATCACAGTGGAGTGATCCCGGCCACCGAAAAAGGCCCCGATGGACTTTAAGGATGATTTGGTGTGGTTTTTGGC
>DASRQK010000189.1:0-7048 GCA_035645875.1 Sphingobacteriaceae bacterium
CCGCGACAAACCCTACGAAATCCGAGATATCATCCAAAGACTCACCGACCACTCCGAATTCGAAGAGTATAAAGAACTATACGGGCAAAGTATCGTGTGCGGATTAGGCCGGGTCAATGGTTGGGCCGTCGGTTTTGTGGCCAATCAAAGAAAGGTCGTGAAAAGTAAAAAAGGCGAGATGCAGTTTGGAGGCGTAATTTATTCGGACGCCGCCGACAAAGCCACACGCTTCATCATGAATTGCAACCAAAAGAAAATTCCATTGGTATTTATCCACGATGTCACAGGCTTTATGGTGGGTAGCCGGTCAGAACATGGAGGAATCATCAAAGATGGGGCAAAAATGGTGAATGCTGTGGCGAATTCCGTGGTCCCCAAAATCACCATCATCATTGGCAATTCGTATGGGGCCGGCAATTACGCCATGTGCGGTAAGGCCTATGATCCCCGGTTGATCGTCGCCTGGCCTTCTGCCAAAATCGCTGTGATGGGCGGCGCGCAAGCAGCCAAAACACTTTTACAAATCCAGACGGCTGCACAACAGAAAGCAGGCACCGAGATCAGTCCAGAAGAAGACGCCAGATTACTCAAAGAAATTACGGATCGATACGAATCCCAAACCACACCGTATTATGCTGCTGCCCGACTTTGGGTGGACGCCATCATTGATCCCTTAGAGACTCGAAAAATAATCTCCATGGGGATAGAAGCCGCCAATCAAAGCCCGATAGAAAAAGCATTTAATGTAGGTGTGATTCAAACATGATGAACCGACACAGATTTGAATAAAGACAGCGCATGAAAATAGGAATAGTTTGTTATCCCACCTTTGGTGGTAGTGGAGTAGTCGCCACAGAGCTGGGAAAGGCTTTGGCCGCAGGAGGACATGAGGTGCATTTCATCACCTACAGTCGTCCGGCACGATTGGATTTTTTCTCCGAGAATCTTTTTTATCACGAGGTGAGTATCTCCAAGTATCCACTTTTTGACTTTCCACCTTATGAATTGGCTCTGGCCAGTAAATTGGTGGATGTAGTGCGGTTCGAAAAATTGGACCTACTACATGTACATTATGCCATCCCTCACGCATCGGCAGCCTTTATGGCTAAACAAATCTTGGCCACCTTCAATATACATATTCCGGTAGTTACCACGCTACATGGAACAGACATCACCTTGGTTGGGCGAGATGCCAGTTACAATCCGGTCGTTACCTTTTCCATTAACCAATCCGATGGAGTGACGGCGGTGTCCGAAAATTTGAAAGCAGAGACCTACGATCATTTTGACATTAACCGAGATATTCGCGTTATTCCGAACTTTATCGACCTGGATCGGTTCAAATTAGAACCGAAAGCACATTTTAAACAAGCCATAGCACCAGGTGATGAGCGCATTTTGGTGCATACTTCTAATTTTCGGAAGGTCAAACGGACGATGGACGTGATTCACATCTTTAAAAAAGTGCAAGATAAACTTCCGTCAAAACTGCTCATGGTCGGAGATGGCCCGGAGCGGACGCAGGCGGAACAATTGGCACGTGATTTAGATATTGCACACAACGTTCGATTTTTGGGAAAACAGGATGCGGTAGAAGAGATTCTCTCGGTAGCCGATCTTTTTCTGATCCCTTCCAGTTCAGAAAGTTTTGGCCTAGCCGCATTAGAGGCTATGGCTTGTGGGATTCCGGTCATCTCATCCAATGTAGGTGGGCTGCCTGAATTGAACCAAGAAGGGATTACGGGTTATTTGTGTGAAGTCGGTGATATTGATGCCATGGCTGAAAAGTCGCTGTATGTCTTAGAAGATTGCGATCGATTAGATCGGTTCAAAACCGCCGCCCTGGCTCGTGCGGAAGATTTTCGTTTGGCCAATATCTTACCGAAGTACGAAGACTACTATCAAGAAGTATTGGCGAGTCATAAAAATAAAGATGTATCACCTTAATATACCAAACGATGAAAACAAAAACCATTTTCATAATCATCTTGACCGCATTGGTCACCATTATACTGATGAAGAATGCGGACGAAGTTAATTTCTGGATCTTTGGAGATTACACCATTCCTAAATTAGCCGTACTAGGCACCATGTTTCTGATCGGTGTAATTGTCGGCTGGATGTTAGGTCGGAGCAAAAAGAAAAAGGAGATTGCAAGTGAACCGGATCCGAACCAAATGGTCCATTCATCGGACGAATTTGAGGAGTATCGCGAAACTTCAGCGACGAATGAGGATCACACTTTGGACGATGAGGACAGGGATTATCTTAAATAAGTGAAAATTTTTCATAATTTACTTTGTTTTATTAAAAACTTCCGTAAATTTGGCAGCGAAGCACGCAAATAGTGCAATAGATATGAGCGTTACAAACAATGCATTTTGGTTTTTCGGTTTCTTTTATTTTAGCAATAAAAGCCGGGACTGATATGCATTCAAGTTAAATTGATACATGATATAGAATCCCGGCCAAACAGCCGGGATTTTTTTTTGCAACAAAAAAGAAAATGACCAAGAGAAAGAAAATCGCGATTCAAGGCACCCATGCATCTTTTCACGAAGAGGCTGCCATGAAATATTTTGGAACTGAGCATGAAATCGTGGAATGCGAGTCTTTCAAAAAAACCTGCGAGTTACTCAAGAAAAAACAGGTGGATTATGTGGTGATGGCCATTGAGAACTCCTTAGCCGGGAGTATTCTTCCCAATTACAACCTGCTCCGTGATTATCGTTTTAACATCATGGGCGAACTGTACCTCAGCATTCATTTACACCTGATGGCCTTGCCGGGGGTCGCATTTGAAGACATTAAAAACGTAGAATCCCACCCCATCGCCATTCGGCAATGCGATGATTTTCTGGAAGAAAATCCACAGTTAAAAGTCAGCGAAGGGATGGATACGGCAGCCTGCGCACAAAAAATCAAAGAGAAGGAACTCAGGGACACCGCAGCCATAGCAAACAAAATGGCCGCCGAGGTGTATGGATTAAACATTCTGGAGCAGCGAATAGAGACCAACAAGAAAAATTATACGCGGTTTCTCATTTTGAGCAATAAACGAGAAGCCGTGCAGGGCGCTAATAAAGCCTCTATTTCGTTCCAGATCAACAATACAGTAGGTGCTTTGCTCAGTGTTTTGAAATGTTTCGAGGAGGAAAATATCAATATGAGTAAAATACAATCCATGCCCGTCCTCGGCCGAAGAAACGAATACGAATTCTACGTGGACATCGAATGGGACGATCAAAAAAATTACGATGAAGCCCTCAAAAAAGTGTTGAAATACACGATAAATTTTAACATCATGGGTGAATACCTGAAAAATGAAAAACTATAGCAGTTACACGTAGGCAAACCTTAAAAATCGAAAAATTAAAAATTTAATTAAACCAACATCATGAAACACAATTTAGACATTGTTCCCTTAAAATCCTGGTTGGATACCGGCGACGCACCCTTGATCATTGCCGGTCCCTGTAGCGCGGAAACCGAAGAACAGGTTTTAGCCACGGCACACCTATTGGCCAATACAGGTAAAGTCAATGTACTTCGTGCGGGAATCTGGAAACCGCGTACCCGCCCTGGCGAATTCGAGGGCATAGGAAGCATCGGGCTGCAATGGCTGATGAAAGCGAAAGCAGAAACCGGCCTGCCCGTCACCACTGAAGTCGCAACGGCCAAGCACGTGGAAGAAGCCTTAAAGGCCGGAATCGATATTCTCTGGATCGGTGCGCGTTCTACGGCCAATCCATTTACCGTACAGGAAATCGCGGATGCCCTTCGGGGAGTGGATGTACCCGTATTGGTGAAAAATCCAGTGAACCCCGACCTCGCGCTGTGGGTAGGTGCCTTGGAGCGAATCAATCGTGCCGGTGTGAAAAAATTAGGTGCGATCCATCGGGGCTTCTCCTCCTTCGAGAAGACTGCTTTCCGTAACGAGCCCATGTGGGATTTGGCGATTCAGCTGCGCACGATGTTGCCGGAATTGCCCCTGATCAATGACCCCAGCCACATTTGTGGTAATCGGGAGCTGATCCCTTATGTATCGCAAAAGGCGTTTGATATGGATATGCAAGGCTTGATCGTCGAATCACACATTGATCCGTCTGTCGCCTGGACCGATGCCAAACAACAAGTCACCCCCGAGGCTTTGACCGAATTACTGAATAATTTGACCCATAGAAAGCCCGGATCCGATAATCCCCTTTTTGAGGATAAATTGAGCAAACTACGGGAAGAAATCGATATTTTGGACGATAAAATCATCAAAGTCCTGGGAGATCGCATGAAAATTGTGGAAGAAATCGGACTCTATAAGCGGGATAATAACGTGACGATTCTACAGGTAAGTCGTTGGGATGAAATCATTCAGAAAAGAACTAACCTGGCTAAAGCCCTGCGTCTGGATGAAGATTTCACCGTGAAGCTATTGGAATTGGTCCACAATGAGTCGATCCGGAAGCAAAATGAAATCATGAATGAAAAAGTGTCGGCTGAAGCCTAAAACAGGAACACTAAGCGGAAAATACTGAAAACAAGTGCTATGACAAAAAGAATGGGTGTGCGTGTAATGGGAAAGACCATCCAGGGTCGGGTGCCGCTGACCGGGTCTAAAAGTGAGAGCAACCGCGCGTTAATGCTGAAGGAGCTTTCCCTGGGTGCGGTGAGGGTGAAAAACTGCTCGGAAGCCGACGATACCCAGCTGATGATTCAGGCATTAAAAGAGTTAAAACAGGCCGACCCGCAGCAGGTAACCACCATAGATATCGGGCCTGCGGGAACCGTGATGCGCTTTATGACGGCCCTCTTGTCCATTCGCCCGGGGCAATACCTCCTGACGGGAAGCGAGCGTATGAAACAGCGCCCCATCGCACTTTTAGTGGATGCCTTACACGATTTAGGTGCGAAAATCAGCTACGAAAATCAACCCGGTTTTCCTCCCCTGCGCATCCATGGCGGTTTCGATCAACGGAACAATGAAGTCAGCATCGCCGGCGATGTAAGCAGTCAATACCTATCCGCTTTGTTGATGATCGCCCCCGCATTGCCACAAGGTCTACACTTGAAAATTGTGGGACAATTAACATCCAAACCCTACCTTTCGATGACGCTCGAGTTAATGGAATCGGCAGGGATCCGACACACTTGGGTAGAGGATGTCATCCATATCCCCAAACAAGGGTTTTCGCCGGCCATACTGACTGTAGAACCCGACTGGAGTGCGGCCTCTTATTGGTACAGTGTGCTGGCGCAGGCAGATGAAGGTGAACTATTTTTGCCTGGCCTCAAACAGGACAGCCTGCAAGGCGATCAGGCGATCAGCCAGATGATGGAACGATTTGGGGTGTATTCCACTTTCACTTCTGAGGGCGTAAAAATAATAAAAGGTGAACTCAGGCCAGATGACACCCTATTAGATTTCACCCCATGTCCGGATCTGGCGCAGACGGTAATAGCCTGTGCGGCAGCATTGAAGAAAGACTTGAGCGTGACCGGACTGCATACCCTCCGAATCAAAGAAACAGACCGCATTGCGGCATTACAAAATGAATTAGAAAAATTTGGTGCCCGATTGATCGAACAGGACCAGGTGTATCACTTAGACACTTCTGAGGTACCTGATGATGCGGCTGATTTGCCCGCACTGACATTCGACACGTACGAGGATCACCGAATGGCGATGGCCTTTGCACCATTGGCCTTAAGCCTGGGACCCATTCAAATTAATGATCCAGAAGTCGTCATTAAATCCTATCCAGATTTTTGGGTACATTTGCGCTCAATGGGTTTTCAAATCGAAGAAAAATAAATTATGGCAGGCAATAGTTTCGGACAAATTTTTAGAATCAGCACTTTTGGCGAGTCTCATGGTCCGGCCATCGGTGTCGTCATCGATGGCTGTCCGTCTAACATCGACGTAGACGAGGCGTTCATACAAGCCGAATTGGACAAAAGACGTCCCGGTCAATCCAAAATCACCACTCAAAGAAAAGAAAGTGATCGGGTCTCGATTTTATCCGGCGTATTCGAGGGGAAAACGACTGGGACACCCATTGCCATGCTGATTCCGAATGAGGACCAGCGCTCTAAGGATTATTCCCACATCATGGACAAATATCGTCCTTCACATGCGGATTATACCTATCAGGTCAAGTACGGAATCCGTGATTATCGTGGTGGAGGACGGTCATCGGCGCGAGAAACCGCAGCGCGAGTCGCGGCGGGTGCGATCGCGAAACTCCTCCTTCAGCAACACGGAATTCAGATTTTCGCACACGTATCTGGAGTGGGCCAAATCGAAGCACCCAACCTGGATACATCCGACCTCGCCCTACTGTTAGCGCGAAGAGAAAATAACCTTGTCCGCTGTGCAGACCCCGCTGCTGCGACCGAAATGACTACTTTCATCGATCAAGTACGCAAATCTGGCGATACGGTGGGCGGACGAATCAGCACCATCATCCAGGGCGTGCCGGTCGGTCTGGGCGAGCCCGTCTTTGATAAACTCCATGCTGATCTAGGAAAAGCGATGCTCAGCATCAATGCGGTTCACGGCTTTGAGTACGGATCGGGCTTCTCGGGTTCGGCCATGAAGGGTTCAGAGCACAATGATATTTTTATCAATCCCGAAAAAAAAGCGGATCAGTTACGCACCCTCACGAATTTCTCCGGGGGCATTCAGGGAGGCATCTCGAATGGAATGGACATCACATTTCGCACCGCATTTAAACCCGTTGCGACGATCATGACGGAGCAGCAAACCATTAACCAAGAAGGAGATCAAA
Source organism: Sphingobacteriaceae bacterium (assembly GCA_035645875.1). Taxonomy (GTDB): domain Bacteria; phylum Bacteroidota; class Bacteroidia; order Sphingobacteriales; family Sphingobacteriaceae; genus DASRQK01. The sequence goes on from DASRQK010000189.1 coordinate 6,786, forward strand.
GTATGATTTCAGGACGAGGAAGACACGATCCCTGCGTGGTTCCGCGCGCAGTCATCATTGTGGAAGCGATGGCCGCCCTGGTACTGGCCGACCACATATTACGTGCTAACGCAAATCAAATAAATCCGATACTCCCAAAAGACGACGACAAGTAAAGCCCTCACCGTAGGTCGCGCCTATGTATTTACCATATTCACGCGCACGACCTTCGATATAATGCATAAAATCCGGACGGGAAATATAGGTCTGAGGCTCATCGCTGG
>DASRQK010000190.1:0-4458 GCA_035645875.1 Sphingobacteriaceae bacterium
GGCGCTGAAAGCGGAAGGTTTTAAAATTTGTGCCGTAGAGCAAGCGAACCATAGTGTTCCTTTGGACCAATTTCAACCGGACTCGAACGAAAAATATGCTCTGATCTTTGGGAATGAAGTGCATGGCGTAACGGATTCGGTGATGAAGATTATAGACCATTGCTTGGAAATACCGCAGTTCGGTACGAAGCACTCCTTCAATATTTCCGTCACAGCGGGGATATTAATGTGGGATTTTTATTGTAAAATGAGATAAGTAGGGGATAAGTCACAATTCACTTTTACTTCTCAGTGTAAAAGCGTAGATTTGCGGTGCAAAATTCAATATAATGAGTGTATTAGTCAATAAAGATTCAAAAGTTATCGTTCAGGGCTTTACCGGGAACGAAGGGACCTATCATGCGTCCCAGATGATAGAATATGGAACGCAGGTAGTCGGAGGTGTAACTCCTGGCAAAGGGGGTCAAACCCATTTGGACCGCCCTGTATTCAATACTGTACAAGACGCCGTGGATCAAACCGGCGCGAACGTGTCCATTATTTTTGTTCCTCCAGCATTTGCTGCGGACGCCATTATGGAAGCTGCTGCTGCTGGTATAGAAGTGATTGTGGCTATTACAGAAGGTATTCCTACAAAGGACATGATTCAGGTTAAATCATATTTGAGCGATAAAAGTGCGCGATTGATTGGGCCAAACTGTCCTGGAATTATCACAGCAGATGAAGCTAAGATTGGCATTATGCCCGGCTTTATTTTCAAGAAGGGCAATGTCGGCGTCGTGTCCAAATCCGGAACCTTGACCTACGAAGCTGTTGATCAAACGGTAAAAGCCGGTTTGGGCATTACCACAGCGATCGGAATCGGTGGCGATCCGATCATTGGTACCACGACTAAAGAAGCCGTTGAATTATTGATGAATGATCCCGAAACTGAGGGAATCATTATGATCGGTGAGATCGGTGGAGGCATGGAAGCGGAAGCTGCGCGTTGGATCAAAGAACACGGAACTAAACCAGTTGTAGGTTTTATCGCCGGTCAGACCGCGCCTCCGGGACGTCGTATGGGTCACGCCGGAGCGATAGTTGGCGGTACAGAAGATACCGCTGAGGCTAAGATGAAGATCATGCGTGAATGCGGGATTCGTGTTGTAGAGTCTCCAGCAGAGATCGGAAAAGCGATGGCAGAAGAATTGGCAAAATAAGTCTAAATATTGTCAAAAATATAGCGTGCGAAGGCAATGGATGTGAAATCCGTTGCCTTTTTTCGTATATTGCCAGAATGGATCAACATCTAAATCAGCTCCCGCTTTCAGTTTTGGAGCTGGCGACCGTGATAGAAGGAGGAAATGCGGCGACGGCCATTCAGGGGACGGTGGAAGTAGCCCAGCATGCGGAAAAATTAGGATATACACGGCTTTGGTTGGCGGAGCATCATAATATGGAACACATTGCCAGTTCAGCCACTGCTGTGCTTATCGGTCATGTAGCTTCCCACACCAAAACTATTCGTGTAGGCTCGGGAGGCGTCATGCTGCCGAATCATAGTCCATTGGTCATCGCGGAACAATTCGGCACGCTCGAGACCTTATATCCGGGGAGAATCGATTTGGGTTTAGGTCGTGCTCCGGGCACTGATCAGGTCACGGCCATGGCATTGCGCCGCGGAAATCTGCAAACCGCTTATAATTTCCCCTCGGATATTCATGATCTGCAGCGGTATTTTTCGAATACTGACCCTCAAGCAAAAGTACGAGCCTTCCCCGGAGAGGGGCTGGATATTCCATTGTGGGTATTAGGTTCGAGTACAGATAGTGCACACCTCGCCGCGAAACTGGGGCTTCCCTATGCATTTGCCACACATTTTGCGCCTACTCAATTTGAAGCTGCCAGTCGGATTTATAAACAAAATTTCCAGCCCTCGGCCCAATTAAAAGAGCCCTATTTGATTGCCTGTGTCAACGTCATGGCAGCAGATACGGATGAGGAAGCGGAATTGCTGGCGAGTAGTCTCTATAAAATGTTTTTAGGGCTGTTGACCAATACCCGTGGCCCGCTTCTGCCTCCTGGACCAATGCCGAGCTTTTTCTATAATCCTGAAGTGCAGCAAGCTGTTCAAAGCATGGTTTCCTGTACGTTTACGGGAAATCGACTCAGACTTAGGGAGAAACTCTCGGTATTTGTGGCTAAACATGGGATCGACGAACTGATGGTTACCAGCCATATTTATGATCAGGAAGCTAAATTACATTCGTTTTCTCTATTAAAGGAAGCCCTGCACGGCACCGTTCATTCAGAAAATGAGAAAGAAAGCCTACAAGAAGCCAAGTAGAATTTTTAACTTTGTACTGTAGCAAGAATTGATGATGACTTTATTGACAAGTATGATGATAGCAACATTTGGAGGGGGATGCTTTTGGTGTACCGAAACCATCTTCCAACGCGTAGAAGGCGTGGAGGAGGTGCTCCCAGGCTATATGGGTGGTGACCAAGTCAACCCGACATACGAACAAGTTTGTACAGGTTTAACGGGACATGCCGAAGTGATCCATATTAAATACGATCCCAATCAGGTTTCCTATACCGAATTGTTGGGGATCTTTTTTAAGACCCATGATCCAACCACATTGAACCGTCAGGGAAATGACATTGGTACCCAGTATCGATCAGCGGTGTTTTACCATGACGATTTGCAGAAAGCTACAGCAGAAGCGATGATCGCAGATCTGGGGAAACAAGGTGTTTTTGATGATCCGATCGTTACCGAAGTGACCGCCGCCAGCACCTTTTATGAAGCAGAGGATTATCATCGGAATTACTTCAATAGAAATCCAGACAATCCTTATTGTGCCGCGGTCATCGCTCCTAAATTAAATCATTTTTTGAAAACGTATCAGCAGACTTCAGATCATTAGCACTCTGGCAGGCTAAGTGGAATATTGATTGCTAAGCCTCCATCTGCCGTTTCTTTATATTTGACGTTCATATCCTGTGCGGTGTCCCACATGGTCTTTACCACGGCGTCCAAACTCACTTTTGCTTTGTCTGGATTGGATTGTAACGCTAATTGTGCCGCGGTGATCGCCTTGATTGCACCCATGGTATTGCGTTCTATACAGGGAATTTGAACCAAACCACCGATGGGGTCACAGGTCAAACCCAGGTGATGTTCCATCGCGATCTCGGCTGCCATCAGTACTTGACGTTGAGAGCCGCCCATGCATTCAGTCAGTGCGCCTGCGGCCATAGCAGAAGACACACCGATCTCGGCCTGGCAGCCTCCCATAGCAGCTGAAATAGTCGCCCCTTTTTTAAAGATACTTCCTATCTCTGCCGCAGTGGCTACAAATTGGACGATTTGGTCCTCTGAGCCGCCTCCTTTGAAGGTAATGAAATATTGCAATACGGCAGGTATCACGCCCGCGGCGCCATTCGTCGGAGCAGTCACTACGCGCCCAAAAGCAGCATTTTCCTCGTTCACGGCAAGCGCAAAGCAGCTGACCCAATCCAGAATATGATCGAAGGAGTGACCGCCTTCTCGAATGGCAGCTACCCACTCCTCGTAATTGCTATATTGTTTCCCTGATAACAGCCGTTTATTGAGGTCAAAGGCTCTTCGTTGCACTTGAAGTCCTCCCGGTAGTATGCCTGAGGTATGGCAACCCCGATAGATACAGTTTTTCATGGTATGGACGATGTCTTGGATGCCTTGACGCGTTTCTTCTTCAGGCCTCCAGGCCAGCTCATTTTCCATGACCAATTCGGATATTTTAAGTCCCGTCCGCATGCAACCCAATAGGAGATCATGAGCGGTATCGATCGGAAAGGGCAAGTCTACCAGTTTTTTTTCGATGATACTTCCGCCTTCTTTCTCTACGAAACCTCCACCTATCGAATAATACGTCTCGCTTACCGCTTGACCGTTGTCTAGAAATGCTTGAAAAGTCACCGCATTGGGATGAGCGGGTAAACTTTCTTGGAAAAGAAAGATCAGGTCCCCTTCATAACTAAAGGGAATCGGACGTGTGTTTCCAAGGTTCAATTCACCGCTTTTTCTTATTCGCTCAATTTTCGGATGCACATCATCCACATCACAAGTCACGGGATCTTCCCCGCTTAAGCCCATCAGCACCGCGATATCGGTCCCATGGCCTATGCCTGTTTTGGCCAAGGATCCATACAGTAGTATTTTTACTTGATCCACTTGTGAAAGGAGCCCCCCTTCCTCCAGAAACGCGGTAAACTGCTGCGCTGCGCGCCAGGGCCCTAAGGTGTGCGAACTGGAAGGTCCTACCCCAATTTTGAACATGTCGAATACTGAAATCTCTTCTCTAAGCATGTGTTTTTAGCTTCCTACATGAAGGATGCCTGTAGACAAATATACTGAAATAAATAGGGATTTGAAATTGGTCATGAACCAATGAAATTTGTTTTGTATTTTTGACTTGAAATTTGACTATG